>JBGUGY010000297.1:0-4192 GCA_045111775.1 Bacteroidaceae bacterium
TAGTCAGCTCCCAGAAGATGCTGCCCGGCTTCCAGTCTTCATCAGCCTTCTCCTTGATAGTCTTTATCCAATAGTCCGGAATATTCATCGCCATGCGATAGTCAAATCCGTAGCCGCCCCACTCTATCGGCGCAGCAAGTCCTGGCATTCCGCTCACCTCCTCGGCAATAGTTATTGCCTTAGGATTGAGTTCGTGAATGAGGTCGTTAGCCAAGGTGAGATAGCATATTGCATTATCGTCCTGATGACCGTTGAAATAGTCTTCGTAGCCGTTGAACGACTCGCCCAAGCCGTGACTGTAATAGAGCATCGAAGTCACTCCGTCGAATCGGAATCCGTCGAAGTGGAACTCTTCCATCCAATACTTGCAGTTGCTCAGAAGGAAGTGCAGAACCTCGTTCTTGCCGTAGTCAAAGCAAAGCGAATCCCACGCCGGATGCTCTCTTCGGTCGCCCGAATAGAAATACTGGCAAGGATCGCCGCAGAGATTGCCCAAGCCCTCGTTCTCGTTCTTGACAGAGTGAGAATGAACAATATCCATTATGACGGATATGCCCATCTGGTGAGCCTCGTCGATAAGACGCTTCAAATCGTCGGGCGTTCCAAAACGTGACGACGACGCAAAGAAACTCGAAACATGGTATCCGAAACTTCCGTAGTAAGGATGCTCCTGAATAGCCATCACCTGAATACAGTTGTATCCGTCGGCAGCCACTCGCGGAAGCACGTTCACGCGGAATTCATCGTATGTTCCGACTTTCTCGGCGTCCTGTCCCATTCCGATGTGACATTCGTATATCAGCAGCGGATTAACGTTCGGCTTGAAGTTCTTCTTTTTGAAGCGATATGGTTTGTCGGGCTCGTAAACCTGAGCGCAGAAAACCTTTGTCTGCTCATCCTGCACCACGCGCTGGCACCATGCCGGAATGCGCTCGCCGCATCCGCCGTTCCAGTAGACCTTCATCTTATAAAGGTCGCCGTGCTTTATCGTGCTCGGAGGCAGAATCAGTTCCCAGTTGCCCGACTCTGTAATCCTTTTAAGCTTAAACTTTTCGCTTTCCTTCCAGTTGTTGAAGTCACCGATGAGATAAATCTCGGTTGCATGCGGTGCCCACTCGCGGAAAGCCCACCCCTTTGATATCCGGCGCAAACCAAAATACAGATATCCTGTAGCAAATTCGGACAAGGTCTTTTCGCCATTGCCCGTAAGTTCGTTTTTCTTGTCAAGATAATGTCTGTGCCGACCGTTAATCGCCATCGAATAAGGTTCAAGCCAAGCATCTTTCTTAAGTATTTTAAGTTTTGCCTCCATGGTATATAAGGGGATTTATTTAAGGATAGTAGGTTTGTTATTTCGCAACTTTAACTTTGAAAATCACTTTCTGAATTTCAGCCTCGTCAGAGATGCAAGGAGCATGTCCGTCTTCTGGGAAGAAGATGGCAAACATTCCCGGCTGAACCTTTATATATGACTCAGATGCCACACCCGGATACTTTGTGATGTCCTTCTCTGCATTGTACTCAACCTGTGGAAGCTTGCATGCAGGAATGTAACCCATTGTCTCGCAAGTATTGATAGGAATCTGAATATCTATCATCTCGATGTGAGTCTCGAGTGTAGCCTCGTCGGCTTTCTTGCCTTTGGCAGTAGTGAAGTTAGCAAAAAGGTCTTTATCCTGAATGAAGACTTTTCCAGCCTCGTGAGAAGCAAGGTCAGTATTCTTCAAAAACTCTACAACCTTTGGGAAAAGTGGATTAAGAGAAGCGTACTTTTCCAAGTTTTCCAATCTATCAATTACCATAGTTTTTTATTTAATATATGTTGTTTCGAATTATATAATAGTCACTTACAAATACAAAAATATGAAAATATTTTCAATTACGGATGAAAAACAACGCATTATTTGGCTGATGTGTCCAATTTTCCGTTGGAGAACACGCCTTTCTGCGTTACATTGCCGTTTTTATCCATCTCGACGAACGGACCGTCTTTCATGCCGTTCTTGAAGAATCCCTCGAAGCGGACGCCATCTTTGTCTTCCATAACGCCCTTGCCGTCCTTCAGTCCGTTTTTGAAGCCGCCTTTGTATTTTGTGCCGTCAACCATGCGGAGGATGCCCTGACCGTTCATGTTGTTGTTGCGCCATTCGCCTTCGTAAACATCGCCGTTAGCCCAGCGATATTTGCCTTTGCCTTCGCGCTTGTCGTTCTTCCACTGGCCTTCGTAAACAGCTCCGTTCTTCCAAGTAAAAACACCGTAGCCGCTCTGCTCACCCTTCTCGTAACGACCAACATATTTGTTGCCGTTGCTGAAGTGGAAGATGCCCTGGCCTGTGCGCTCGCCCTTGACGTAGTCGCCCTCGTACTTGTCGCCGTTCTTGAACTCGTATATGCCCTTGCCTTCCTGCATATCGTTTACCCAATCGCCGATATACTTGTCGCCGTTTACATAGACGTATGTGCCCTTGCCGTTGCGCAGGTCGTCGCGCATCATGCCTTCGTAGCGCGAACCGTCCTTCCAGTCGTACACGCCTTTTCCGCATTTATGGTCGTTCTTCCACTCGCCGGTGTAAGTCGGGCCGTTGCTCCAAGTGTACGTGCCAAAGCCATCGCGCTTATCCTGCACCCAGTTGCCAACGTATGTATCGCCGTTATAGTAATACATAGTGCCCTGTCCCTGCTGATAATCGCGGTTCCACTGACCTTCGTAGCGGTTATTGTTCATGAAGTAGTATGTGCCCTTGCCGTGCTGCTGGTCCTGAAACCATTCGCCCTCGTACTTCTCGCCGTCAGGAAACGAATAGATGCCGTAGCCCTCGCGCTTGCCTTTTACATACTCGCCTTCGTAAACATCGCCATTCTGGAATACCGTTCTGCCTTTGCCGTTGGGCTTGTTGCCAACCATCTCGCCGCTGTACTCTGCCCCATCCTTGAAGGTATAGTTACCTATTTTTATCTGTTGGGCATAGACCGACGACACGCTCAAGACAAACGATATATATAATAATTTAAATCTTTTCATTTCAAGAAAACAATCATAATTAGGGCATCAAAGTTAGCAAAACAATGTCAAACAAGCAAAAAAAATTAAGATTTGTTTAACTTTTTTCCTGCTATCGCCTCTAAAAATCCGTCTTCTGTAAAGTATTTCTGTGCCAAAAGATGCAATTCTTCGGTTGTTGCAGCATTCGCCTCGTTGAAACATCTTGCCAGATGACCGCGACCAACATTGTTGTAATCCATCGAGATGTACGCGCCAATCATCGTGAGCGGATCTTCGTATGTGCGCATCATATCGCCTTGCAGATAATTCTTCACCTGCCGGAGTTCGTCTTCCTCTATTCTGACATCGCGTAGCAGAGCCATCTCTTTGTATACCTCGGCGATGAGCGGCTCGACATACTGATTGTCGCACTCCGACGAGATGAGCATGTAACTTGCATCGGGAACGTGCATATAGCTTGCGTTGATGCCGTATGTGTAGCCTTTATCCTCGCGGATGTTACTCATCAGACGACTGCTGAAACTGCCTCCGAAAAGGCTCAGGAGCAGACGGAGTTTTGCATAGTCGGGATGCTTGCGCGGAATGAGCATCTTGCCCATCTTAACGGCACTCTGAGTGGCATCTTTCTTCTCTACAAACACGCGTCTTTCTGATGTCGTGCTAACCGTCTGCGGAATGTACCGTGTAGGCTCGGAAATCTGCCCCCACGAGGTTGTGCCCACAAGTCTCTCTACATCGACAACGACTTTGTCCGTCACCATTCCCGAAAGATAGATGCGGCAATTTCCGCTATTATAATGCTTTCTGAAGAAATGCCTCAAGTCATCGCTCGTAAGTTGGCTATAATCAGCATCATCTGCATATTTTCCGCAGATATGTTCAGAGCCGAAGAAGTTTGAATGGAACGCGCGGTTCGACATCACTTCTACTTTCTCGTTGTTTACGAGCCACTGATGATACTGAATCTGACGGAACTTGTCGAGCTGCTCGTCGGGAAACTGCGAATCGGTTATCGCAGCCACAACGATATCCATGCTCTCCTTCAGATATTTGTTGAGGGAGAACAGCGTGACGCAAGTGTATATAGTGGTTGACTGAACCACCATCCACGAGCCGTAGAAATCGAGTTTTTCGGCAATGTCCTGCCTGCTCATGGTCGATGTTCCTTCCTTCAGCATCATGCCTGTG
>JBGUGY010000298.1:0-14042 GCA_045111775.1 Bacteroidaceae bacterium
ATT
The DNA here is from genome assembly GCA_045111775.1 of Bacteroidaceae bacterium. Classification (GTDB taxonomy): domain Bacteria; phylum Bacteroidota; class Bacteroidia; order Bacteroidales; family Bacteroidaceae; genus Ga6A1. The sequence continues at coordinate 4 of JBGUGY010000298.1, forward strand.
AAACCACTTTGGAAAAACAAGGTTTGTTAATTTTTTTAGAAGTAAAAAAGTTCTCTCTCATTTTAATTTTCCAATTACTTTTACAGCAAGCTCTCCGTCGTTTTCCTAAAACAAATCTAAAACCATTAAAACTAAAACAGGTAAACACCATAGATTAAAATCCAAAATTAATAAGTATCGTGCAAAAACTGATATAACAACTAACTTATGTCTAAAATGCAAAAAAGCTTTTAACTCTGAACAGCGAAGCATCACTGTTTCGTTGTTCTGTTTGCAAAGGTATGCGATTTGGGAGAAAATTGTTAGGAAATTCTTTTCATTAGTTGGTGTTTTACAGTCATTCGATAGGATTTTTGAACTCTGCGTCGATTTCACCATTGTTACAAAACAATCATACGATGCGAAAAACGAATCATCAGAAACGAAAAAATCCCGAAATAATCGGGATTTTCTGATATCATCGTGCAAGCCATTGTTCGGGATTCAGTTTCGTCGTTTCTTTTCGGAGCTGGAAATTAAGAAATGAATTTCCGTCGCCGTCAGAGCCAACTTTTCCTATAATTTCACGTGCTTTTATCTTCGTGCCTCGGCTCACGCTAACCGAAGCAAGGTTATTGTAGAACGAAATGTAACTACCGTGGCGCACCAGAACGCTTATCGTTCCGTTGAAGGTGAACACGGCTGTAACCTCGCCGTCGTACACGCAACGCACGCTCGCTCCTGCCGCGCCCTTGATGCCGATGCCCTTGCTGTCGAGCACAACGTCCTTCAAGCCCTCGACCTTGTACTGACCGAAATGACTCACAATAACGTAAGTTCCGGTGATTGGCATTGGCAGAGAGCCCTTGCTTCGCTCAAACTTAGCGTTGAACTCGGCATTATCCTTGTCTACCGCCTCGTCGAGAAGTCGTTTTGCCTCTTCGGCGGCTTTCTTTGCTTCTTCCTCGGCTGCCAGAGCCTCTTCTTCGGCCTTCTTCTTCTCGGCAGCGGCTTTCTTAGCCTCTTTTGCAGCGGCGGCACGCTCGGTTGCCGACTTCTTGGCTGCAGCCTGAACTTTTGCCTTTGCGGTGGCTTCGGCTTTCTTGGCAGCGGCAACTTTCTTCTCGGTTTCCGTTACCTTTGCCTTGGCGGCGGCAGTCTTTGCCTTTCCTTTCTTCTTTACTGCTGCAATTTTTTCTGAATTCGAGCTGTTCGTTATCGCCTTCTCGATGAGTTTCTCAATCTGAGCATCGAGAGCGGTGGCATCTTTCTTCTGGTTATTCAGTTCTTTCTGAAGGCTCTTTTGCTTTTTCTTCAGGTCGTCTACAATTTTGCGCTGCTCCATCTGCTTGCCTTCGAGAACTTTCTGTTCGTGAACGCCTTGCTGAAGAAGATTATCTTTCGCACCTTTCACATTAAGAAGTTCGCTACGTTTTTCAAGAATCTGACGTTCTTTCTCGGCAATAATCTCGCCCTGCGCGCGCTGATAAACGGCATATTCGCGAACATATCTCATGCGGCGGTACAACTGCGAGAATGATTTGGCAGAGAAGATGAACATCAGTTTGTCCTGAACCGTACGGTTTCGGTACATATATTTAACCGACTGCTCGTACCTATGCTTTCGCTCCTTCAGTTTTTCTTCGAGAATGTCGAGCTGCTTCTGAAGGTCGGCAATATCGGCAGTAAGGATATTCACGTCGCCCTCGATGGTATGAATGTAGTTCTTGCGCTCGTCAATCTGTCCTGTGATAAGTGCAAGGTCGTTGAGCTGACTTCTCACATCTTTCTTTGTTGAGCGAAGCAACGCTTCCTGCTGGGAGATTTTCTGCTGCAAGCCGTCGCGCTTCTCCTGCAACTCCTTAATCTTCTTTGCCGACTTTGTAGCGGTGGCAGATTTAGAAGTTGGCGCAGGCGTATTCTGCGACATCGCTGGATGCGACGACGCAAGGCACAACATGCAGAATATGAAAAGGACCTTCCTCATAAGCTACTAAAACGAAGAGAACAATTCTTCGATAGATGACAACTTTGTGTATTTTGAAGAAAGAGTTGTTCTGCTCTCCCAGTCGCTGCTATCGCCAAAACTGCTCAGACTCATGTCGAGCGACAGATTGTGGTCGGCTATGATTGAGATGAGAACCGACGTTGGGAAATTCTTGCCCGACTGAAGTTTTCGGTAAGCCTGATACTTACAGTTTACCTGATATTTTGTTCCGGTGCGCGAAACCTTTGCCTGCCCGATGGTTCCATCGGTTGGGTTTGCCCAGAATCCGAACTGCATTCGTCCTGTTCCGAGAGGCTTCAGATATATCTGACTATTGTTTGCCGTTCCTATTCCAAATGGAGTGGATGCGGTGGTCTTCTTCACGCCGGGCGAATACAAATCGGCCCAGAACATCGCCTGAATTGAATAGAAATCAATCTTTGCCTCCTTCAAAAAGTCGATTTCATCGTATGCTATCTGTACATACTGAGCGTGAAAGCGGTCAACAACCATCATGTAATCGGGTGTAAACTCCAATCGTCCAATCTCTGTGCCGATGAAAGGGGCAAGAATCATAAGCTGAATGCTCTCGTCGCGCTTCATCCGAAGGGTAGCATTCACCTTCTGACTGTGGTCGCCAAGCGTCAGATTCAGTCTTGCTTTGGCAGTTATCGCGCCCTTATCCACAACATTAGAAAGGACGAGTTTCAGTTTTTTCAGATTTTCGGCTGCCTTCTCTTTCTTCTTCGCCACGGCATTCTTTCTTGCCACCTCTACGCTGTCAACAAAGAGCGTATCAACAACCATCGAATCAAGTTTCAGAGAATCATTCTTCAATGAATCTGCAACAATCGAATCTGCTTCAACCTGCGCTCCGGCTGTCTGCATTGCAGCCAAGGCAACGGCAGCCAGAATAAATCTTCTTTTCATTACTGAATATATTTCTTTAACCTGATTTTTTTCTTTAATGTCTTTGAATCGCATCCCATCGAGTCGGCTTTCTTCCATAGCTGAAGGGCCTTGGCTGTCTCGCCGCACTTATAGTAGATATCTCCCTGATGCTCAATGATTCCAGAACTATCATCGCCACCGTATTTGATGGCTTGGTCTATGTAAATCTTCGCCTCGGTATAGCGTGCCTTCATGAATAGAACCCACGCGTAAGTATCGAGGAAAGTAGAACTTTCAGGTTCTTTCTTTATTGTCTTGTAACTCATCTCCTCCGCCTTGTCGAGCTGCTGATTCTGCAACGACAAATAGTAGGCGTAGTTGTTTAGCGTTCCGATATTGTCGCTGTTGTATTTGAGCGATGCGTCATAAGCCTCGAAACATTCTTTCAGCATGTTCTTGTCGTGATACACATCGGCAAGAATCGAATACAAGTCTGATGCTATATTGGCATCGCTGTTGTCGTCGATATGTTCAACGCCCTGCTTCAGAACTGCGAGCGCCTTTTCATGCTGCTTCATCTGGTCGTAGGCAAGACCGCCGTACATGTAGAATGTCAGATTGTCGGGGTCGTACTCAATTCCGAGTTCGCAGATGGCAGCCACCTCTTTGTAGTCGCCCTTCTGAACGGCATAGCTCAAAAGCTGAAGGCGGGCAAGCGAGTTGTCCGGCTCTATTTCGAGAATCTTGTTCACGATTGGCTTAACCTCGGATTCCTGCATGTTCTTCATCTGCATATAATCCACGGCAAGCATCGGAATTCCTGCATTATCGAGGTTTGTATTATCCAAAGCCTTGCGGAATTTGCTCATGACGTATGCCGTGTCGGGCGTTGCATTCTCGTTCTTTATTACGATTTGACGCAGAAGCACGACTTTAGCATCTGATTCTACGCTGCGGAGCGACAGAATTGTATCGACCTGCTGCTCGTAGAGCGAATCTTTTCCGGCAGCATCGTAGAAGTTTGCCAGAGACAGGCGTGCCAAGGCGTTAGAACCGTCTTCAGCAAGAACTTCGCGATACAAGTCGTATGCCTTATCTGGCTCTCCTGCGCTGTTGTACGTTTCGGCAAGAATCACCTTGTAGCGCGAATCGTTAGGATATTCGTCCTGAAGAGACTTAACCTCATCGATGGCTTTCTGCTTCTCGCCAAGTTTCATCAACAGGAGCATCTTCTCCATAACCAATTCTTCTGATTTGCCCTCGATTGCCTCGACCTCGTTCAAAATTTTGATTGAGTTCGGAACATCATTCACCTTCTTGTAGAGCGACAGAAGGGAGAAAAGCACATCGTTGCGCTGCGGAAAATTCTTGTACAAATCTTCGTACACGGCAATAGCCTCGTCGTACTTCGACTTGTCGTATTCGTAAAGATTTGCAAGAATCTGCTTGTACCAGAAGTTGTCGGGATCGCACTCTACGGCTTTCTTGTAGTATTCTTCGGCTTTGTCCTTAAGGTTAAGCGACATATAGTAAGATGCAAGGTCGAAGAGCGTTCTGCCGTCCATTGGCTGAATCTCCAAGCAATGCTGATACATCTCGAACGCGGCAGAATGTTCGCCCAGCCTTCTCATTCTGAGGGCTTCGGAGAAACAATAGTCAAACTGTCGCTGCTGTTCGTATGATAGTTGAGGGATTTTTACTGCGTTCTTGCTCTTTGCCTTTGCAACGCTGTGCTTTTTCTGCACAGCCTGCTTCTGCGAGCCGCATGAAATAAAACCGCAGCTCACTCCGCACAAAAGAAGTATCCCAATGTATAATCGACTAATTCTCATTATTTTCTTCCACTATGGCCAAAACCGCCTTCGCCTCTCTCTGTTTCCGAGAGAGTCTCAACTGCCTCCCACTCTACCTGCTCGTAGCGTGCCACAACCATCTGCGCTATGCGCTCGCCATCCTCGATAACAAATTCGGTATCAGAAAGATTGACAAGGATAACGCCAATCTCGCCACGATAGTCGGCATCGATTGTGCCGGGCGAATTGAGAACGGTGATGCCCTTCTTCAGAGCCAAGCCGCTGCGCGGTCTTACCTGAGCCTCGTATCCTTCGGGAAGGGCGATGCTCAAGCCTGTTGGCACAAGACATCTCTGCAATGGTTTCAATACGATTGGCTCGGTTATGTTGGCACGCAAATCCATGCCTGCCGACAAATCTGTTGCATACGCAGGCAGCGCGTGATGCGATTTATTTATTATCTGAACTTTCATTATAATGTTAATAATTAGGTGCAAAAGTAAAAAAAAAGAGTTACTTTTGCAAGAAAATTTGCCTATTATGATGAACTGGAAACAACTTATAACAAACAAACGTTTCGGACAGGAAAGCAGACACGAAGAGAGAAAAGACGACCGTAACGAATTTCACCGAGATTACGACCGTCTGATTTTTTCTGCGCCTTTCAGAAGGCTGCAAAACAAAACTCAGGTTTTTCCGCTGCCGGGAAGCGTCTTCGTCCATAATCGCCTTACTCACAGCCTAGAAGTGGCAAGCGTTGGCCGCTCGCTGGGCAATAACTGCGCCGAACGACTTCTGCAAAAACACCCAGAACTGAAAGACAGTCATCTTTCAGAAATATCATACATTGTAACGGCAGCTTGTCTGGCTCACGACATGGGCAATCCGCCTTTCGGACATTCGGGCGAGAGAGCCATAAGCACATATTTCAGCGAACGCGAAGGAAAGGTTCTAAAAGCCGAACTTACCGACGAGCAATGGAACGACCTCATACACTATGAGGGAAATGCCAACGCGTTCAGACTTCTCACACACCAGTTCAAGGGTCGCCGCCCCGGCGGTTTCGTCATGACATACTCCACCCTCGCTTCGATTGTCAAGTATCCTTTCTCATCATCAGCAACGACCAAAAACGGGAAATTCGGCTTCTTCGAAAGCGAGAAAGACGATTATGTAAAAATTGCCGAAGAACTCGGAATAATAAAACTTAACAAAGAGGGCGAACCGCTGAAATTCGCCCGTCATCCGCTGGTTTATCTTGTAGAGGCTGCCGACGACATCTGCTACGAGATTATGGACTTGGAAGATGCGCACAAACTGAAACTTCTCTCAACCGAAGAGACTCAGGAACTTCTGTTCAACTTCTTCGACGAGGAAGAAAAGGCGAAGATAAGAGAGAGATTCGAGGAGGTAACAGACACAAACGAGCAGATTGTCTATCTGCGCGCCTGCGTAATCAGCCTGCTCACAAGCGCATGCACCGATGTTTTCGTTGAAAACGAGGAAAAAATTCTTTCAGGAACATTTGAGGGCTGTCTGCTAAAACATATTCCCAAAAGACCGCGACAGGCGTACGAGCAATGCCAGAAGGTGGCTTTCGCTAAGATTTACAGATGCAAGGACGTGGTAGACATCGAACTTGCCGGTTTCAGAATTATAAGCACGCTCATTCAGCTCTTGATAGAAGCCGAGATGCATCCCGACAAAGCGTACTCAAAAATATTGCTCGGACGAATATCCGAGCAATACAGTATTGATAGCGATAATGTCTACGATAAGATTATGACTGTTCTCGACTACATTTCGGGCATGACCGATGTCTTTGCACTCGACCTCTACCGAAAGATAAACGGCAACAGTCTTCCTATGGTTTAGAGGTCAAGTTTCACCTCTTCGCCGTTTACAACAACCTTGTCCATAAGGATATTGTTGCAATCCTCAAAGATGCACTTGTCCTTGGCTTCGGTTATGTTTATGTTTTTGAGTGATATGTTCGAGATTGGAGCCTCCTCAAGACCGACAATCTTGATTGGAGTCTTAACGCCTCGGCATATCATATCAGAAATGTGAATGTTTCTGAATGTCGGAGTACGCTCAGTCTTCTCTTCCTTCTGCATCTTGCTGTATTTCAGATTGAAGACAACAGCCTCCTGCTTTATGTTGCTCATCACGATGTTGCTTACGCGAATATCCTCAACCACACCGCCGCGACCGCGAGTACTCTTGATGCGGATGCCTCGGTCTGTTCCGTCGAAAACGCAGTTGCTGATAGTAACCTTCTTAACACCGCCGCTCATCTCGCTTCCGATAACCACGCCGCCGTGTCCCGAAAGCATCGTGCAGTTTGTAATCGTGATATTCTCGCAAGGAACGCCAATCTTTCTTGCCTGATAGTCGCGACCAGCCTTGATTGTGATGCAGTCGTCGCCAACCGAGATGTGACAGTCGCTGATATGAACATTCTTGCAGCTCTCAGGGTTGATTCCGTCGGTATTTGGCGACAACGGATTATTGATTGTAATGCCATGAACCGTTACGTTGTCGCAGAACTCTGGATTCACCGTCCAGAAAGGCGAATTCTGAATATGAATGCCTTCTATCTTCACGTTCTTGCATCGCACAGGCTGGATGAAAGGCGGTCTGAAGAAGCGATTCTTTATGTTCTGCGCCCAATCCACGTTTGTCTCAGCCTTTATAGCCTCAACATCGTTGGCATCTTCCCACATCTGCTGATATTTGTTTGTAGTCATGATGTTTCTGTCGCGAACGTCCAAATCGACCTTGAACTTCTCGTTCCACCAAGCCTTTCCTTGTCCGTCGATAGTGCCCTCGCCCTTTATCGTGATGTTTTCGCAGTCAACGGCATAGATCAGCGGTTTGAAAGTCTTCATAACAACGCCTTCGTAACGAACTTCAACAAACGGAGTGTAAAGGTCCATATCGTTAGAGAACTTCAGCAACGCACCGGCCTCAAGTTCGAGCGTTGTGTTGCTTTTCAGTTCTATCGGACCGACATTATATACTCCGGCAGGGAAATACAATGTTCCGCCGCCGCATTTGTCTGCCAGATAGGCGATTTTCTGCGCAATAAACTTTGTATTGTCCTTCGCGCTCTTACTCTTGCACGCACCCATGTCTATGCGCTCAGCAAAGATGTTCAGAGCAAGAAACAAAGAAAGAATAGTAATAGTTAATCGTCTCATTTATTTGTATTATTTAGTTAGAAATATCTAATTATTTTCGGGATGCTATTCGCTTAATTCAAAATATCATCTGTACGCAACATACAAGTAAACAAAAAGGCTGAAAATCAGAACGATTATCAGCCTTTCTTTGTACCCAGACCCGGGATCGAACCGGGATGAGTTGCCTCACTGGTGTTTGAGACCAGCGCGTCTACCGATTCCGCCATCTGGGCAACAACTCAATTTGCTAAATGCGGTGCAAAGATACAACAAAATATTGAACCAGCAAACTTTTCGGCAACTTTTTAGCAAATTTTATTTCTTTACTTTGAGAATACAAAATAAAACACTAACTTAGCCAGAGTAACAATTACAAACAAGACGACTATGATGAATCATAACTATTGCGTTATATTGGCAGGAGGACTTGGCAAGCGTTTGTGGCCATGCAGTCGGAAAGACAAGCCTAAACAGTTTATTGATTTCTTTGGAACGGGAAGAAGTATGCTGCAACAGACATACGATCGTTTCTGCAATATCATTCCAAAAGAGAATATCTACGTCTGCACACAAGAGCGTTTCCGCGACTTGCTCAACGAGCAGCTTCCAGAGATGGATGACAAGCACATCATTTACGAACCTCTGGGACGAAACACCGCGCCTTGCGTTGCATGGGTTGCACGCCGCATTTACGACAACGACCCCAATGCAAACATGATAATTGTTCCGTCAGACCAGATAATTCTCAACGAGGCTGAGTTTTGCAAAGATGTGCAACGCGGATTCGAGTTCATAACGCAAAACGACGTGCTTCTCACCTTCGGAATTAAGCCGACACGTCCCGACACTCGTTACGGATACATCCAGTTCGAAGAATCGGAAAACAACTTTCACAAAGTGAAATCGTTTACCGAGAAACCAGAGATTTCGTTCGCCAAGATGTTTGTCGAGAGCGATGAGTTCTACTGGAACACTGGTATCTTTATGTGGAGCGTAAAGGTTATTATTAACGCCTTCAATACGCTGATTCCCGACATAGCAACGATTCTCGACGAGGCAGGGAAGCTACAAGGTCCAGACAGCATCAGGAAGTTCATCGAGGAGCACTACTCTACTTGTCCAAACCTCTCTATCGACTACGGAATCCTTGAGCGCTCATCAAACGTATATGTAATGCATTGCGACTTCGGATGGGCCGACCTTGGCTCTTGGGAGACATACCACGAGGTTTCAACCAAAGACGAGCAGAACAACGTATTCAAGGGCGGAAAGATTCTGAACTACAACAGCAGCAACAACCTCATCATCCTTCCGGAGAACAAGCTCGCAGTTATACAAGGCTTGGAAGGCTACACCATTGTTGAGCACGACAACATTCTGCTTATCTGCAAACGAGGCGACGCAAGCATCCGCAAATACGTAAACGACGTAGGCGTCGAAGCCGGCGAGGAATTCGTATAAAATCAGATAAAAAAACAAAAGCAATAAAAAACCCCGAGACTGTCAACAGCCCCGGGGTTAAAAAAATGTATTTATGAAGAAGAAAATTTTATCGCTTGAAATTAGAGAATGAAACCTCTACGAAACCTTCGCCTGTGTAAACTTCACAAGTTGTATCCTTACACTTGTAAACCTTTACAACATCAAGGTCTGGAATATCAGCAATAAGAGCGTTTGTTGTGTGGCTCTTAACCTTGTAGCTACGGTCAAACTTTAAAGATGAAACGTTAGCCAAGTTTGCTGCGTATTTCTCGCCATCCTCACCAGAGATGCGGAAGATAATCTTGCTGAGAACCTTATCGTCACCGGCAAACATCATCTTTACCTCATGCTGACCGAACTTATAGTCCTCGAAGTCGCCCTCTGCACTTGAGAAGTATTTTCCAATCTCGTCCTGCAAGTCCTCCTTTGTCTGAAGACCAACACCAACGATAAGAGTTTCAGGATTCAGAAGAGTCTTCCATCTTTCAACTGCCTTCTCGTTCTGTGCTCTCTGCTCTGGAGTAAGAGAACTTAGGTAAGCAGCGTTTGCGGCAGCCTCTTTTGCAAGTCTGTTTGCTCTCGCTGTCTGAATTGCCTTTGCCTGAGCCTCAGACCAAGCCTCGAACTTGTCGATTTCTGCCTGGAACTTAGTCTTCAAGTCCATTGCAGCACTTACCTGTGCTACTGCTGTCTCGTCGTTCAAATCCTGATTTGCAAGAATCAGTTTATTGAAGTCCTCGACACACATATATGCCAATGGCACCCAAGCCTCTGCGGCAGTTGCCATATCGTTATTAATCTGTTCTTTAAGATACTTATTTGCCAACTCGCTGTCAACGCTGTAGCATGCCATCTTCTTTTCACCAACAAAAATGTCAGTTGCTTTGATAGGAGAAGCAAATTTCTTTCTTGCCAACGCTATCTCGCCTGCACCGATTCCGTGTGCAAGAGCATCAGGCATAAAAGCTAAAAGGCTTAAAATAATGATAAAAATTTTCTTCATATCAATTCTAATTATTTTCTTCTTCGAACTTCATTGAAACGCGCTATATCGTTTCTTGTGCAAAATTATGGCAGATTTTTATTTCCACCAAATTTTTTCGCAAATAAATACGAAATAACTAATTATTTATAGTTTTTTTAACATTGAGTTTACGAATAGAACAAAAATCTTACACATTCGGCATCTTTTTTTAACTGCGATTCGAGCTGAAGGAGATTGTCGAAGGTCTGTTCTTCTCTGATTTTCTTCACGAATGTAACCTTAATTTTTTCGCCATATAATTCAGAATTCCAGTCGATAATGTGAACTTCGATACTGACGTTCTCGCCGTTGTTTAGCGTCGGGCGGCAGCCGATATTCAGCATTCCGAAGCATTTTTTGCCCTGTACATCTACTTTAACGGCATAAACGCCGTTGGCTGGCAGCATTTTGTCGGCATCATCAGGCTGAATGTTAGCCGTAGGGAAACCGAGTTTTCTGCCTATCTGGAAGCCGTGCACCACCCTGCCCTCTATGGTATACTCGTAGCCGAGGCATCGGTTTGCCATATCAACATAACCTTCGCCAAGAAAACTGCGGACAACCGACGAACTTACATTCACGTGCTCGATGGAGCAGACTTGAGCCTGGACGACTTCGAGTCCCATCTCCTTTCCGTATTGGACATATTGCTCGAATCCTTCCTCGCGATTGTGTCCGAAACGATGGTCGTAGCCGATGACGAGCACCTTGACGTTAAGGAGTTCGGAAATGACTTTCTGCATGAACTCGCGAGCCGTCATCTGCGACAGCGACTGTGAGAAGTCGAGCAACGCAGTCTGGTCGAGCCCGATTTTATCGAGAAGAGAGAGCTTTTCGTCGCACGTTGTAAGCAGTTGCGGCATGTACGATTCGTGCAGAACCTTGCGCGGATGCACGGAGAATGTTATCGCCATAGACGCGAGTCCACGCTGGCGCGCCAGTTCTCTCACGCCATTAAGCAAAAACTGATGCCCCTTATGCACTCCGTCAAAAAAACCGATCGTGGCAACCGACGGTGCTATCCCCGAACAATCATCTACCTTATATATTAACATAGAATGTACTATTTGAACAAATTACGCCAATCCTCGCCTGCCGTAATCAGTTGCGTGTTGATTCCGAGTTTTTCGGCAGCAGCGCAGTTAGCCTTGGCATCATCGAGAAAGAGAGTCTCTTCGGGAACGATGTCAGCCTGCGCGCACATCTGCTCAAAGATTTGCGCATCGGGCTTTGTAACGTGCATCTTGAACGAAAGAAACATCTTCTCGAAATGGTCCTCGACCGAATGTCCGTCGTGACTGAAATACTCTCGGCACGAGAAATCCCAATGCGGTTTGTTGGTATTGCTCAGCAAGATGACGCGATAATCCTTTCGCAAATCAACGAGAGCGTTCATCAGATGCACAGGCACTCCGTTGAGGAAGCTATTCCACGCATCCAGAACCTGGCTATCAGAAACGCCGTCGGAACAATGTTTTGCCACTTCGGCGCAAAACTCCTGCACGGACACGTTTCCGAGTTCGAGTTCCTGAAAAAGTCCTTCTTTTGAATAGGCATTCACATATTTCTCGACCTCGGTAAATCCGAGTGCAGCAAAGCGTTCAACGCACCTTTTCATGTTGAGTTGCACGAGCACTCCGCCGAAGTCGAAAACGAGATTCTTTATCTTTCTGTCAATCATCTTTCTTTACGAGTAATTAGGCTGCAAAATTAGCAAAAAGATTTAAAAAATTGCCAATCTTCTTTGTCATTCCAATATTTTGCCCTATATTTGCACACGCAAATCGGACTTGTAGCTCAGTTGGTTAGAGCAACAGACTCATAATCTGGAGGTCCTTGGTTCAAGCCCAAGCTGGTCCACAATATAAAAAAGCACTTACGAAGGTTTCGTGAGTGCTTTTTTATATTGACCCTCAGGCGACCTTTTTTTAGCCCAAACTAACACCTTTGCAATGAATCCAACAGGTTTGATGCTATCTCCGCGTTCCTAAATCTGATAAGATTATCTTCGACAGAGTGAAAACCAAGGATATTAACGCTTCCATACCAGATAAGGCTTTTATCGATAATGGCTGCATGAAGAGAAAGATGATCACTATAGATAACGGATATTCCTTGCTGTTTCAATCGCAAAGTGTCATCCGTTTCCTCTCTTGTATATAACACAACCTCCTTGCCATTTGAAGCAAGATCAAGGAGTCTATCTGACAATTGTGAATATCCGCCAATCCTCACCTTCGGACAAGAAACGACAACGGATTGCTTGCACTTAGCTAAATCAGAAATAAATGGTGGCTCAAAGTTCTGTCCATTATAGATAACGTCTATCGTTGGGAACAGACTATCAAGCACTTCGTTATTCCTTATTTTGTAGCCAATAGAAGCATAGCCTTTCAATCGCTTACGATACATAGACTCACAAACAGGAACACGAATGTCGATGTAATCATATATTTGCACTTCCTTCTTACCTTCAAATTCTCGATGCAAGCGACCTGCATATTGGGCAACAATACCTTTCCATGCTACTGGCGAAACCAGAAACAACGTATCAAGACGTGCATAGTCAAATCCCTCTCCCACATACTTTCCAGTAGCTACGATGACAAGTGATTCCGTTGAAGGAATGGATTGCAAATATTCCATTTTCTGGCGTTTCTCCTTAACACTTTCCGAGCCAATAAGAGTAACAACATTTAGACAATGTGGTTTGAGCATATCAGCCAACATTTCTACATGAAGAGTTCTACTGGTTAGTATTATTGGCGAACGCCCTTCTTTCAAGGCTTCAATAACATCCTTAACGATAAACAGATTGCGATATTCATCCTCTGCCAGTTGCTGAACAAGTTTCATAAATGAAATATCCTCATCATTTGCAGGTCTGAATGGAGTAAAGCGAGGTATTAACAGGCGTTGGAATGTCTGACTCTGCATCTGTGCCTTAGCATCAGCCATATAACGGATTGGCCCACATTGCATGAAAATAATGGGCTGATGACCATCCTTACGAATTGGCGTTGCTGTCAAACCATAGACATATCTGGCATTAACAGCTTTCAAGATTTGTTCAAAATTTACAGCCGATACATGATGACACTCATCTACAATCACCATACCATAATTCTTAACGAACAATTTTGCCTCATTATCCGATATACACGATTGCATTAAAGCGATGTCAATAATGCCATGCAGTTTATTGCCTGTTGAAGAGAGGGTACCAATAGGTGAAAGCGATTTCTTCAGCTTGCGCTTACCTTCCTCAGCCTCTGGAACATCATCTATTACAAGAAATTGCTCCAACCTCTGAACCCATTGGTCGAGCAATGCTTTCGTATGAACAAGTATCAACGTATTGACACCTTGTTTAGCTATCAAGCCAATAGCAGTAACTGTCTTGCCAAAAGCTGTTGTTGCAGATAACACGCCAGTATTGCATGCCGCTAAAGCATTAACGGCTTCCTGCTGATTCTCATGTAGATTTCCATTGAAATGAACAGAGATCTGCTTGCCGTGATTCGTTTTATCCTCATAATGGAAAACCGCACGTTTCTCTTTAAGCAATGCCGTAACTGCATCCTCGCATCCACGAGGCAAGGCAAGAAAGTCATCCGTCAAATCTGCACAGGAAATGATACGTGGTGTAGAATAAGTAGATAGACGCATTGCCTGTTTGCTATAAAACTCAGGATTAC
>JBGUGY010000299.1:0-6068 GCA_045111775.1 Bacteroidaceae bacterium
AGTCACGTTCTGCGAGAATGACTCTTATTCAATTTAACTTTGCTATGATAGATTTTCTCTTGTTTGATGGCAAAATTACTAAAAAATATCGAAATAAATGCTGATATACTCAAATAACAAGAATAAACAAAAAATGATAAATTAAACAATGAATTGGTGCATACATTGCAAACTGTGCGCATTAACGTTATAAATGATATGTGGCATTTTACTAATTATAAACGAGATTGGTAAGCCTATATCTCGAACCCAAAGCCTGATTTTCGCACATTGAGGGGACAATGTTGTCATCGCCAACCTTGTTCAGACTCAGTTGAGACTTTCCCCGAATCGTTCTCGAACCTTCCGGCTTGCTTCCCAATATCTTGGATGTACCTTGGAAGTATCTTGGAAGTATCTTGGATGTACCTTGGATGTATCTTGGACGTACCTTCCCATCATTTTGTATTAACTAAAAGAATAGTTTGTGCTGTAATTGTTCTTTATGAATCCTCGACGATTCTGGATTATGATTGTGAATTGTCCATTGTCCATTGTCCATTGTCAACTCTAAGTTAACAGTGAATTATGAATTGTAATTCTTCGTCGAACCTTCCCCCTTGCTACCCTCTTGCAACCTTCTTGCAACCTTCTTGCAACCTTCTTGCTATCTCCTTGCTACCCCCTTGCTACCCCCTTACTATCGGCTTACTTCAATTCCTATTTTCTACTTTCACAGAACTTCCACAACATATAGCCAACATATAGCTAATATATAGCCAACATATAGCTTGCATATACCCTGCATATACCCTGCATATACCCTACATATAGCTTACATATAGCTTGCATATACCCTGCATATACCTTGCCGCTATTTTGTATTTACCAAAAGAAAAAATAGTCCACTTTTTCTACAATTATGAATTGTGAATTATGAATTATGAATTGTGAATTGTAATATCTGATATTGTCTAATCGTCTGTTAATTCGTTGACTGACGTTTCTATGCAATCCAGCTTGATGAGTTTTTCTTTTTCCC
Source organism: Bacteroidaceae bacterium (assembly GCA_045111775.1). GTDB lineage: Bacteria > Bacteroidota > Bacteroidia > Bacteroidales > Bacteroidaceae > Ga6A1. The sequence continues at coordinate 1,022 of JBGUGY010000299.1, forward strand.
ATTTGTAATGCTCAATTGTCACTTCTTCGTTGAGCCTAAAGATGCTGACGATACGCTTATTGCCGAAGTCGACATTCGGATTGTAGATTTCACCATCATAATTCAAATACTCGAATTTGTGTGCCTTATCGTTCCAAATCCATACATCGTAAGTCAGATTGCCGTATCCGTTAGCCGTACCTCTGCACACCTGAAGGTCGGGGATGCCGTCGAAGTTCCAGTCTTCCTCTTCGATTGTGCCAATGTTTTCTTTAGACCAAGACATCGTGTCGAGTGGTTGCGCCTGACTGTAAAGAATCTGGGTCTTGTTTTTACCGTCGGTAAGGTATATCACTATCGTGTCCCAACGAACTTCTCCATCTTCTGTTGTTGTCCGCACTTCTGTTCTGAATGTATAGTCGGAGCGTTTGGGAACGTAACCGCATGATGCTGTGATATAGTTATACACAATCACGGTTAAGGCTAAAAACAAGAAACTTCTTTTCTTCATTTAAACGTTATTTTTAAGTTCAGTTTCTAAGTTTTGAAAAAGTGGTTGTAAAGTTACGAAAAATCTGTTTTGTTTGTATCTTTTTTATAGATGAATTTAGTCCGATTTTTGAATTAGTTCAGTAATATTGCTTTGTTTTTCGGTTATGATTCGAATTTATGCGTATTTTTGCAGAAACGAAGTCCTTGAAATACAAAAATGAAAAAAATATCGAACAACGAGTTTAACGAATTGGAGTGGCACGATTCTGTTATCGAGAAAATCGAAATAGACAGAAGCCGCCCTGGAGAAAACGATAGCATTGAAATCCTTATTTCTTGGTACGACGGAACGAAAAACAAACTCCGTTTCGACAATGTGCGGTGGGCTGATTTGAATATGAACTTTGGTGTTATTGCGCTCGAAAGCATATATGGTGCCTCTGCCGAAGGTTGGGAAAACGCTTGTGTAAAGGAGTGCTACGCCAAATGGAATGGCAGGATTGATAATATAAGCCTGAACTATTACGAGATTGAGACAAATTCTACCGGCAGCAAGATTCAGATTGTCGCCGAGGAAGTTTATTTGTCTGAATACCCATCGGAAAGACAAGGTTTTCGACCCTTTTCTTGCATATTTCAAGAAAAATTGCGAATATTGCAGTTTATTCGGCGACTGATGGCTTGATTTATCGCTTTTTTGAGGCTAAAATATTAAGCATCAGTCCGATAAATAGTGTATAATAATAATTTTAATATCTCTGTAAAACGGGTAAAAAATGGATAGTTTAATAAACCAACTGAAATTGCAGATAATTGACGTGTTGAATCTTGGTGAGATGACAGTAGAGGAATTTGATACCGACGCCCCTTTGTTTGGCGAAGGTCTGGGACTCGATTCTATCGATGCTCTCGAACTCATCGTTCTTCTTGAGAAGGAGTACGGCATTAAACTGGCAAGTCCTGCCGAGGGCAAGGAAATTTTCAAGAGTGTAAGAACAATTGCCGAGTACGTCAGCAAAAATCGCAAAAAATAACACCGCTTTCAGGGGATGAATATTTCTGTAACTGGTTTTGGAATTGTATGTGCCATCGGAAACGATGCCCATGCCGTGTGTCGCTCGCTGAAGGATGGCAAGTCGGGCGTTGGCCCTCTGCACTATCTTCAGTCGGCTCACAAAGAACTGCCTGTGGGCGAGGTTAAACTCTCCGACAGTCAGATGAAAGAAATGCTCGGCATTGACCAAGACAAGGTAGTGAGCCGAACAACGCTGATGGGAGCAGTGGCTGCGCGTCAGGCTGTGGCAGATGCCAAAGTCGGTTTAGCCGGAAAGCGAGTAAGGCTCGTTACGGGCACAACCGTTGGAGGCATGGACGCAACCGAACGCTATTATGCCAGCATGAAGGAGAGCGACGAGTATCTCTATCTGGCTGCAAAGCACGACTGCGGAAGCTGTACCGACGACATCATCGCCTATGCTCATCTCGACGGAGCCGAGGGATATACCGTATCGACAGCCTGCTCATCGTCGGTAAACGCCATAATCGTGGGTGCTGAGATGCTTCGCAACAACGAGGCTGATATCGTCATCGCCGGCGGAACGGAGGCTCTATCGGCTTTCCACCTCAACGGATTCAAGTCGCTGATGATTCTAGACGAGAAGCAGTGCCGTCCGTTCGACGAGTCGCGCGCGGGACTCAATCTTGGCGAGGGTGCGGCATTCATCGTGATGCAGAGAGATGCGCCCGATGCTGTGGCTTACATTGCCGGATACGGAAACAGATGCGATGCCTTTCATCAGACAGCCTCGTCGGAAAACGGCGAAGGCGCGTTCTTGGCGGTTTCTGATGCACTTTCTATGGCATCGCTCAAGCCGTCGGACATCGACTACATAAACGCCCACGGAACGGGCACGCCGAACAACGACAACAGCGAGAGTGCGGCTCTGAGACGCATCTTCGGCGACAAGATGCCGCCAATATCAAGCACCAAGTCGTTTACCGGACACACAACATCAGCCTCGGGCGCGATAGAGACAGTCATCTGCCTTCTGTCTATGACTCACGGCTTTATTCCGGCTAACCTTGGATGGAAGAATCAGATGCCGGGCGGAATAACCCCGTCGGCAGGCGAGAGCGGCGTAACGCTCAACAAGGTTCTGTGCAACTCGTTCGGCTTTGGCGGAAACGACTCGTCGCTCATCTTGAGCAGCAGTCCTGTCGATGTAGAGCCGAATCCATCAAAGCCAGAGGCTGAAATAATTGCCGAGGACGTGGTTACCGATGCCGCCGAACTTGCCGATTTGCGCCAGTTCGTGTCGCCAATGGAATCGCGCCGCATGGGCAGACTGATGAAGGCTGCCACGCTCACGTCGCTCCGTGCCTTGCAGAAGGGCGGAGTGGAGTGCCCCGATGCCATCATCACAGCCACCGCCTACGGAATGTTGGAGGACAGCGAGATGTTTCTCGAAGACATGGTTAACAACGGCGAGGAACTCCTCAAGCCAACGCACTTCATGCAGAGCACGCACAACACCATGGGCGCGGCAATCGCCATTCGCATAAAGTGCCACGGATACAACATTACATATTCGCACGGAAGCCGCTCTTACGAGATGGCTTTGCAAGATGCCAAGCGACTCATTGCATTGGGCAAGGCTCGCACGGTGCTCGTAGGAATGCACGACGAGTCTACGCCTACGTTCAACGGCTTCTGCCGCCGGTTGGGACAGCCCGAACTGGTTGACCTCTACTCGCGAAGCGTTCTGCTGCGTGCAAAAGACTAAGGATGCTAAATTCGTTGATTGTCAAAGCAATAGTGCAATGCGTGCTGCTCGTCAGCGGTCAGGTGTTCCTGAAGATAGCGTTGCAGCGCATGGAGCCCTTCGGCTGGAACATGGCGTTCTTCAGGTCGGTGCTCCTAAACTGGCAGTTTGCCCTCTGCGGAGCGTGCTATGCTGCCGGGAGTCTGCTGTGGCTTCACATCGTAAAGCACTATCCGTTCAGCATGGCGTATCCAATGATTTCGCTCAGCTACGTTCTGGGCATGGTGGCTGCCATCATCTTCTTTCACGAGACGGTCGACTGGGTTAAGTGGATGGGCGTGGCGTTCATTGTGCTTGGATGTTTTTTAATAGCAAAGTAAGATTTGATTAATGAGAAAGATATTGTATTTTCTGCTGATTGCCTTTCTGCCTGCCGCCGCGATGGCGCAGACCAAGAACGAGCAGCAGATAATTCAGACGATAAACAAGGCGAGTGCCGGACTGAAGTCGATGGAGTGCGACTTTGTGCAGACAAAGCACCTTAAGATGCTCAACGACAAGATGGTGGCAAACGGAAAGATGTACTACAAACAGCCCGACAAACTGCATTGGGAGTACACATCGCCCTACAAGTACACCTTCATCTTGAACGACAACAAGGTGGTTCTGAAGAAGAACGGTCGCAACGATGTCATCGACATCAACCAGAACAAGATGTTCAGGGAGATTGCCCGACTGATAATGAACACCGTTGTGGGCAAGAGCCTCGGCGACGGCAAGACATTCAAGGCATCGGTAAAGGAATCGCCTTCGGAATGGACGGTTACGCTTGTTCCGCAGAAGAAGGAGATGAAGCAGATGTGGACGACGATTGTCCTTACCTTCAGCCGCAGCCAGCAGATGATTAGCACGGTGCGCATGTGCGAGAAGAACGGCGACTATACGCTCATCGAGATGAAGAACGTGAAGATGAACAAACCTGTATCAGACGCGCATTTCAATGTGCGATAAGGGCTTATGAGGCATCTGGTAAAAAGACTGTCGGTTCTTTTGGCCGCTTTCTGCATCTCCGTAGGACTGATGGCGCAGAACGCGCGGCATTTTCCGCAGGCAGACGGCGAGCGGGCGCGATACAACGTCCAAATCGACTTCAGAAAAGCCTACATCAGCGGAATATGTATGATGCTCAACGACAGCGGAACGGTTAACTGCTGCGTCTTCAATGAGTTCGGCGTGCCGGCGATATCGTACACCTACAACATCGCCACCGGCAAGGTGAAAATCGTCAGCATCATCGGAAAGATGAACCGCTGGTACATAAAAAAGATGATAAAGCGCGATTTGGCGCAACTAATGTCCGTCTTGCAGAAAGACGAGGGCGGAGAATATACAAACAGCCGCGTTGGCGTGAAGTATAGCTTTACAATTTTAAACGACACGGATAATGGAACTTCTGAATAACTTCTTTACGATAAAAAGCGTTGATAAGGCTGGCGAAAGCGCAAACTACACCGTTTCGCTGAATGCCGGACACACAATATACAAGGCTCACTTTCCCGAAATGCCAGTTACGCCGGGAGTGTGCATAATACAGATGGCAGTAGAATTGCTGTCGCACCAATTAGAAAAGAAACTGAACATACAGACAATAAAGAACGTCAAGTTCCTCAGTGTTATATCGCCCGACGAGACTCCGGAGGTGGGCTACTCAATTCAGGGCGTAAAAGAGGCTGACGGCATGGTTGAGGCAAAGGTTACGGTTGCCTCGGGTGAGAAAACATTTGCAAAAATATCGCTTATATGCAAGACGGCGT
>JBGUGY010000300.1:0-7809 GCA_045111775.1 Bacteroidaceae bacterium
CAATCGGTGTACGCGCTCAAATCGGCTCCGTAGACATTTACCTGATGAAAATTCTCGTAAACCGAAGGATTCGTACGAATAAGTACATAATCGTCGTACGAACGATTCCAGTAAACCGAAGGCATGAAGTGCAACTTGCCTTTCGTCTCGGCAGAAACCGACACCATCAGACGCTTGTTTTCCTCGTACTGATTGTTGTAAGCCGCACTATAAAAGGTGTTTGCACCATAGTGCATGTTGCTGAAGCCAGCCTGCCACTTGACATCGAAATCGCGACTTTGATAGCCGCCATTCCAGAACAACTGACCTTTCTTGAAGTCGCTGTTGTCCGTTCCACCATCGCTCCGCGAATATCCGCCGCTCAATCGGTTCGTCGTGCCACCCGAAACATAATTGACGTGTGCACCGCCAGCCATTGTGCCAAACGAACCACCGCTCAGATTTACCCCCACGTTGCTCTGCTTTTCCTGCTTTGTAACGATGTTTATCGCTCCGCAGAAAGCCGATGAGCCGTACACGCGCGATGCACCACCTTCGAGGACCTCGATGCGCTCGATATCGTCGACCGAAACAGGCAAATCAACGGTAAGATGTCCCGTCTGCGGATTGCTGATGTTCACGCCATTCAGCAAGAGCGTCATCTGGTCGCTCGAACCGCCATTCACGCCAATATCAGTCTGAACACCACACGCACCGCGCTGACGCACATCTACGCCCGCCACAAGTTTCAGAAGATCGTTCACGCTTTGAGCAGATGAAGACTCAATCTGCTTACGGTCAAGCACTTGAACCATTCTTACGGAATTTTTCATATCCATGCGTGCTCGCGTTCCTGTTACCTGAATTTCGTCGATGTTGTACTCTGCCACATTTTGTGCAGCAACAGATAGGGGAGACAATCCTATAAGAATCGTCGCCAACTGAAAATTATTTTTCATTTAGTTCTTTTGTATATTAAGTAAAAATATTGATATTTAATAAGATAGGGTAGACACCTCTACACCGCATCGTGTCTGACTTTCGTATACAGAAAGCAGTTTTCCGATATCAACATCTCTTATTTTTTTCTTAATATACGAATGGCGTTGCGCAGCTTCTGCAACGCTGTTGCAGAGGAGAACTTCCTCCGTCAGAAGACACAGACCTGTCTGTTCTTCTTCCAAATAGAATTCGTCCATTTCATCGGCAGATTCAGACTCAATGCCAGCCACGCTCATCATGGCGGTTGCCGTCTGCGGACAAGCATAAGTCAAGGTGAGCGCACTGAGCACACCTATATGTATCTGCTTTCCCAGACTTGCAAAGGCAGAATAGCCTTTTTTACTGAACTGACGAAAAGTGAAAACTTTTGGGTTGTTAGACTCTGTTTTTTTCATTTTCCTGTTTTCCTTTTATGAAAACGCAGCAAAATTAGTATAAACTTTTTGTTTGTCAAAAAAAAATAGTATTTTTGCGTTGTATTTAGTTTCTTTCTTAAAAAACAAAAGCTTTTCCCGTCAGGATAATTAAAAAAACAAATTAAAATAGAATGAAAAAGGTAGTTACAACCCAAAATGCTCCTGCTGCCATTGGTCCGTACAGTCAGGCTATCGAAATTAACGGAATGTTGTTTGCATCTGGCCAGATTCCATTGGATCCAAAGACAGGGACATTGGTTGAAGGTGATATCAAGGCTCAGGCACGTCAGGCTTTGACAAACGTTAAATCTTTGGTCGAATCGGCAGGCTACAGCTTGTCGAACGTAGTCAAGACCACATGCTTTCTTGCCGACATGAACGATTTTGCAGCATTCAACGAAGTTTACGCTGAATTTTTCGAGCACGAAGCTCCGGCACGTTCAGCAGTTGCAGTTAAGTCGCTTCCGAAAAATGCGCTGTGCGAAGTCGAGGTTATTGCAGTTCTCTGATAAAAACGTACGCAATACAATATAAAGATGGTAATTCAATATTGCCATCTTTTTTTATTCTGCACTTTTCAGATATAATCACGATTATGTTAAATAGATTATTCGAAAAGAATCATTCCCCTCTACGAAAATCGCATTGAAATGCGGGACTTGCAACTAAAGCAGACCTTAACAAAACGACAAATAAACAACTGTTACTTGGAGTTTACGGATTTTTTTATATTTGCACTCGTAATAAAGCACTAAAGGAATGGCACTCTGGCGTTTTAGAGCTAACCGCCGCCTTTGGTGCTTTATTCGTTTATATCATTTATTGCTATCTCTGTGCTTGGAGTTCCTCTGCAACATTTAACCCATTTCTTCGGAAAAAGAAAATAAAAAGCTGAATTTTGGAATGTCGTAAGCGTTTTGTTATTATCTTTGTAAACCGAAGATAAATCTTAAACTATAAAATAAAACAGAAAAGATGAAACATTTTTTTTCAGTATTAGCAATCAGCGTGTGCATGCTGGCGTTCTCACATTCGGCAAGCGCACAGAAAGATTCTGTAAGAGTTACGATTTTTGGCGATAGCTATTCGACTTTCGAGGGCTACATTCCTTCAACACACGAGCCTTGGTATGCTCCCGAAGGCAGCAAATGGCACAAGAAAAACAACGACGTAAAGCAAGTTGAACAGACTTGGTGGTGGCAGGTTATAAACCAGATGAAGTGGAAACTCGAAGTTAACAACTCGTGGAGCGGCAGCACCGTTGGATATTACGGCTACCGAAACGAGAACTACGATTACCGCTCGTTCAACACACGCGTTCCTTATCTTGGCGAGCCAGACATCATTCTGTGCTGCTGCGGAACCAATGACTCGTGGACTGGCGAACTATGCGGCGAATACAAATATGCCAACTGGACTGAGAGCGACATGTGGTATTTCCGTCCGGCATTTGCCAGAATGGTCAGCAACATTCGCCAGAACTACCCTACCGCAAAACTATACATCATCATTAACAGCGAGTTGAAGCCGGAACATACTGAAACTATGCAAGTTATAAGCAAGCACTACGGCGTTCCATGCCTTCTGCTTCACGACATCGACAAGCAAGGCGGTCATCCGTCACAAGCTGGAATGAAAGCATTTGCAAAGCAGGTTATCGACTTTGTAAAGCAGAACAAATAAAACGAGAAAGACTCGCAATCTCGCTGAAATTCATGCGATTGCGAGTCTTTTGTTTTTTGCTAATTTATTATCAGATAAAGAACAGACTAACGCCTATAACACTCACCACCGCTCCAATAATTTCGAGTGCCGTAATCTTCTGATTAAACAGCAGATACGCTGGCAGAAGAATGAAAACCGGCGCAAGAGCCATGATTGTCTGAGCCACTCCAGTACTTGTATATAAGGTTGCCATGAGCGACAGACTTACTCCAATTACCGGTCCGAACATACAGGCAGAGAAGGTGAAAACCATTGCCTTTCCGTTGCGCACGGCATTGTTGATGCGCGTGTATCCGCTGCGCGAAAAGAAGAACAGCGCAACTGTAAATCCGAAAAATCCCATAATAGCCCTAATCATGGTAGATGCCACGGGCATCATCACTCCCATTGAGGCATTGTTGGCATCGAGCGACTGCTGATAGAACTGCATTCCGTACTTGCTCAGAACCAAGCCTACGCCTTGTCCCGTTGCAGCTGCCAATCCGTAAAGCACTCCCATCAAGGGCAGCTTCAGTTTCACCTTGTTATCCTCGTTTTTTCCGAAGATAGACATGGCAATACCGGCAATTGTAACAATCATGCCGATGATGGCTGTATCCGACATCTTCTCGTCGAGAATAGCCCAAGCGGCAACAGCCGCAACTGGCGCGGCAACGGTCATCAGCAATTGTCCGAAGCGCGAACCTATTGATATATAGCACTTAAACAGGCAATAATCGCCCAAAACATAGCCTACAAAACCCGACAGACTGAGCCAAAGCCATGTGTTGGCATCGGCATATGCCGGATACGGCTTTCCTACTGTAAACCAAAGAATTATAGCCAGAAAGAATAACGACATCGACATTCTTATTACATTAAGCGTAAGACTGCCGATTTTCTTCGATGCCATTTCTGAAAAAATAGCGCTTGCCGTCCACGATACCGCTACGAGTATCGATATAATTTCACCTAAATACGTCATTTTTACCTCGTTATATTTGCGTTTGTATGGTTGTTAAAATCAATCTCGAAAAAAGAGGACTCTCCTATTCCCCTATCCTTTCATTTTTAGCGCGACAAATATATCGCAATTTGTCATTATGGCAAAGAGATTTTGCAGAAATCTTCGTCGTGCAAGACATTTTGCAGAGCATAATCCTTCGGCATAAAAACACCTATTTATTTGGTGCATAGCAATTATTGAGTTATTTTTGCACGAAATTTTATTTTTAATCATGAGCAATTTAATAATCATAGCAGTTGCCCTGCTTGTTCTGTTTATTGTCTGGAAGATTGCAAAGGCAATAATCAAGTGGACTATAATAATCGTAATCATCGCAGTTGTGGCTTATCTTATGCTACACGGAGGCGCGGCGTAAAACAAAGATAATAAGGTAAAAACAATATATGGTAAGTATTGACGGACTAACAGTTGAGTTTGGAGGCACATGCCTTTTCAAAGACGTTTCATTCCAGATTAACGAGAAAGACCGCATAGCCCTAATGGGCAAAAACGGAGCCGGAAAGAGCACAATGCTGAAGATTTTGGCCGGAGTAAGACAGCCTACGCGAGGCAAGGTATCTGCTCCGAAAGACTGCAACATTGCGTACCTTCCGCAGCATCTGATGACTGAGGACGGACGAACCGTTTTTGAGGAAGCATCGCTGGCTTTCTCGCATCTGAAAGAGATGGAGAAAGAGATTGACGAACTCAACAACCAACTCGCCACTCGCACCGACTACGAGAGCGATGATTATATGCAGTTGATAGAGAAAGTTGCAGCGTTGAGCGAGAAATTCTACGCCATCGACATGACTCACTTTGAGGAAGATGTTGAGAAGACTCTCATCGGTCTCGGATTCGAGCGCAAAGATTTCAACCGACAGACAAGCGAGTTCAGCGGCGGATGGCGAATGCGCATCGAACTGGCAAAACTTCTGCTTCAGAACCCCGACGTGCTTCTGCTCGACGAGCCAACAAACCATCTCGACATCGAGAGTATCGGATGGCTCGAAGACTTCATTATGCAAAGCGGAAAAGCTGTTGTTGTAATCAGTCACGACCGCAAGTTCGTCGATAACATCACAACACGCACCATCGAGATTATGTGCCAGCGCATCTACGACTACAAGGTCAACTACTCGCAATATCTCGAACTGCGAAAGGAACGCCGCGCACAGCAGCAAAAGCAGTACGAGGAGCAACAGAAGATGATTGCCGAGACGAAAGACTACATCGAGCGTTTCAAGGGCACATACTCAAAGACAAATCAAGTTCAGAGCCGCGTAAGAATGCTCGAGAAACTCGAACTTGTTGAGGTTGACGAGGAGGATACATCGGCACTTAATCTGAAGTTCCCGCCTTCGCCACGAAGCGGCACTTATCCTGTGCAGATGGAGGACGTTGGCAAGAGTTTCGACGACAAGGTTATCTTCCAAAACTGTAACCTGACCGTTGAGCGAGGCAACAAGATTGCCTTTGTTGGACGCAACGGCGAAGGAAAATCGACCTTGGTAAAGTGCATCATGGGACAGTTGAAGCACGATGGCGTTATCACCATCGGACACAACGTGAAAATCGGTTATTTTGCGCAGAATCAGGCCTCACTTCTGAACGAGGAACTCACTATATTCCAGACAATTGACGATATTGCGAAGGGCGATATCCGCACAAAAATCCGCGACCTTCTCGGCGCATTCATGTTTGGCGGAGAAATCAGCGAGAAGAAGGTGAAGGTGCTTTCGGGAGGTGAGCGCACGCGATTGGCAATCCTCAAGCTTCTGCTCGAGCCGGTTAATCTGCTCATCCTCGACGAGCCGACGAATCACCTCGACCTGAAGACGAAAGACATTCTGAAACAGGCACTTATACACTACGACGGAACGCTGATTGTGGTAAGTCACGACCGCGATTTCCTCGACGGACTGGTTACAAAGGTGTACGAATTTGGTAATCAGAAGGTTCGTGAACATCTGTGCGGAATCTACGAATTCCTCGAGACAAAGAAGATGGAAAATCTTCAGGAACTTGAGCGTAAGAAAGCATAAAAATGCTGAAAATCTGAAACATAACGCATACTATCACTAAAATCAAAATCACGATGTCTGCCATCTCCCCCACGGGATTTCGGCAGACATTTTTCTTTCATTACAGGCTATGCATTTTTATTTTTTATTATTTTTGCACAAAACAAAATCAGAAAAAATCATGAAGAAAATACTATTAGGACTTTCGTTTCTCGCATTCCAGACGACGGTTTGTCAAGCACAGATAAAGAATCTCTTTCCAAAGAAGAAGAAAATATATTTAAGCGATAAAGCCGCAGCCGAATACGAAAAGATTCAGAAATTTGGCGAGCAGTTCATAAACCAAAAAGGTGATAATATGACCGATGACGATTGGGAATACCTTGTCAAACTCGGTTTTGATGAGACACGTACAGATTATTGGCAGACCATTGGAGATGGATGCTCATGGTACTGCGGCGATGGCGGTCCAATCAAGATTAAGGCATCGAGCCGACTAAAAAGTCAAGGAAAGAATAGTTATAACGAAGAGAATCTTCACGACTTTTCATACAAAACACCTTGGGTCGAGGGCGCAGATGGCTACGGCGAGGGCGAATGGGTTGAATATACTTTCATAGCTAATAGTCCGCGAATTACTGAAATTCGCATAGCTAACGGCTATGTGAAGAGTCAGACGGCTTGGCGGAACAACTCGCGCGTGAAGAAACTGAAGGTCTATGTAAACAACAAGCCGTATGCATTTCTTAATCTCGAAGACAGCCGCAGCGAACAGACTTTCAATATCGCTCCACTAACCGACGAAAAGAAGCAATGGACAATGAAATTTGAAATTGTCGAGGTTTACAAAGGCGAAAAATACGACGATACCGCGCTGTCCGAAATCTACTTTGACGGCATGGACGTGCATTGCTTCGTGGCAGGCACAAAGATTCTGATGTCCGACAACTCCATCAAAAATATCGAGGAGATAAAACGAGGCGATAAGATTCTGACATTTAACATATTAGCAAACAAGAAAGAAGTCGCAACAGTTGAAGAAACAGCCTCTGTTAAGCATAATAATCTTGTAACATACACTTTCGAGGGCGGCAAGACAATTACCGCCACCAACGACCATCCGTTTATGACTGAACGCGGCTGGGCTTCTATGAATCCTTCTAAATCAGCAAATTACAAAGGTTTTGAGCAGATTAGTCAGATAAAAGTGGGCGACAAATTCGTAACAGGTTCAGGCATGCTCACGCTTGTCTCAACTTCGGTTTCTCCAGAATTGCGTACAACATACACGATTACAAAACTTTCTGACGGCAACTCATTCTATGCCAACGACTTGCTTGTTGGAGTTGAAGAAATGAAATAGAACAAGATGAGGTTGCGAAGTCCGATTCGTAAATCACTATCCTACTGACATTTACCCCATTTTACCGAATCCAACGCTTTTACGAGTCCGTTGTAATCGAGCGATTCCATGCTAACCTTGCCGGGGGCAAAACTGCACGAATTCACCTTCCTGTCCCACGAAACGGAACAGAAGTTCGAAGGACGCTGGCATTTTAGCAAACACGACGGACTTTGGAACGGTTTTCCGCCAGCTACGGAAGCTAGTTGTCGCGGCGTTGGAGTATTTGCAAATCGCTGAGGCACAAGGATTATCTGGTCGCTATTCAACGTCTGG
>JBGUGY010000301.1:0-3802 GCA_045111775.1 Bacteroidaceae bacterium
CCAAGGAATAGCACCATCTGAAAGCCCATTCTCCAATACTCTTAACAGAAGAAGGAAGCGTAACATCCTTTTTTGTTCCAAAAAACGCCAACAGTTTAGCATTTCTCATGTCTATCAACATATCATTATCAACTACAAATAAAGGATTGTCTGTTATTTTTACATCACGCAGCGAACTACACTCTGCAAAAACACTATCTCCTATATTCATGACGGAAGAAGGGATTTGGACTGACACCAATGAACGGCAACCATAAAATGCTCCAAATCCAATACTCTTAACAGAAGAAGGAAGCGTAACTGATTTCAAGAAAAAACAATCATAAAAAGCGCCTTCGCCAATGTTCGTAACGGATGGAGGAATATTTATTGATTCCAACGATTTACAATCACGAAAAGCACTATTCCCGATAATCGTAACAGAAGAAGGAATTGTGACATCACTTTCTGTACCAAAATATGCCAACAATTTTGCATTCTTCAAATCTATCAACATATCATTATCAACTACAAATAAAGGATTGTCTGTTATTTTTACATCACTCAGCGAACTACACTCTGCAAAAACGCCATCTCCTATGTTCATTACGGAAGAAGGAATTCTGACTGATTCTAATGAACAGCAACACTCAAAAGCACAAAATCCAATACTCGTAACGGAAGAAGGGATGATAATCGTTTTCAAAGACCAGCAACATAAAAAAGCTTTATCTCCGATACTCGCAACAGAAAAAGGAAGCACAACAGTTTCCAATGAACTGCATCCCTCAAAAGCACTATCTCCAATACTTGTAACAGAAGAAGGAATGGTAATTGATTCCAAGGACTCACAATCGCGAAATGCACTATTTCCGATACTCACAACCGAAGAAGGAACGACAATCGATTCCAAGGAACTGCACCCCCTAAAAGCAAAATCTTTTATGTTCGTAACAGATAAAGGAATGGTAATCGATTCCAAGGAACTACAACCATCAAAAGTATAATCATTTATGTTCGTAACAGATAATGGAAGCGTAATTGACTCCAAGGAATCACAAGCACTAAAAGCATCTTTTCCTATATTCGTAACAGAAGAAGGAATAGTAATCGACTTCAAAGAATTACAATAACTAAAAGCACTTTCTCCTATACTCATAACAGATGAAGGGATGGTAACCGATTCCATGGACTCACAATCACAAAAGGCCTTATTTCCGATACTCGTAACCGAAGAAGGGATAGTGACATCACTTTTTGTACCAAAATACGCCAATAGTTTCATATTCTTCTGGTCTATTAACATGTCATTTTCAACCACAAACAAAGGATTGTCTATTATTTTTATTTCACGCAACGATTTACAATCCTCAAAAGCACCATCTCCTATGTTCGTAACCGAAGAAGTAAGCGTGAACGCTTTCAATGCCCAGCAGTAATAAAAAGCCAAATCTCCTATACTTGTAACGGAAGAAGGAAGCACTATTGACTCCAAAGCTCCACAATACATAAAAGCTTCATCACAAATAACCTCTGTTCCTTTCTTTATTTCATAATTATTTAATTCTATATCTTTACATCTAAGCAATCTTTTACCATCTCTGCTATATACAACTCCATATTCATCGGTTATGCCATTTCGTATTTCTTCATCTGTTACTTTAGTAGACAATTTCCCCTCCAACTCGCCAACAGAGAGTATAACAGTCTGGCAAGTCCAGTTTTTATCGGGATTAAGTTCGCCTTTTTCCAAAATCTTTGAGAATGATACGTTTCCGCCAATAAGGTTGGCAAACCTATTCATTCTTTGGTCTTTGTCGCTATAGCCGAAATACGGGTCAACACATACGAACTGGTTATAACCAACCATTTTGCTCTTTATCAACTCCGAGAATTTCTGCAAATCGAAATTCAAATCCAGCACATTAGACAGAATGTGCAAGGTTGGAGTATCCTCGCTGGTAGAAATATCGTTGCCGTCAAGTTCGTAGAATTTCTTGTTTATTGTTGTAATCTCAGCATCAGGGAAGAACACAGACGCATGTAGCGCGGCACGCTTCAAACAGATTTCAGACGGTTCTATAAGAGTTATACTCTTGATTTTCTGATTATCGCCGCGCGCTTTCAGATAATCGGCATAGCACATTGTACCGACAGCTTGTCCGCAACCATAGTCGATGATGTTTACTTCTGACTGTTCCATAAATCCATCGGGGATTTTATTGAAAGCAAAATTCAGCTTTGCTTGGTACATTTCCCCCAACGAGTACAAATAAACAAGCATTGACGGCTCTGAATCGAGGAGGTCAGTTCCACGGTTAAGGCTGTCGTAGAGTTCGGTTGTCAACTTTGTTGGCAATTCGTTGATAAAAGTATTGGCAAAAGCACGAATTCTGTCGAACGTCGGATTTTCAAGATATTTTAGTTTATAAGCGTACGTTGTTGTCTGTTCCTTCAGCATAATAACAAGATTTTCGGCAAATTTAACATTTTTTCACATCGAACGCAAGCACAAGAGGCAAAGATTACGCGAGTTCGGGGTTAAAAAACATACAACTCAAACCTTTACGACGTATAACACGTTGATTTTGCAAAACTTAATACTGTATTTCAAAATCATATAGTTAAGATTTGTCACATCCTCATTTTGAATTATTAATTGTCACTCCCCCCTTGCTCCCCCCTTGCTACCCCCTTGCTATCCCCTTACTACCGGCTTGCTTGAATCTATCTTCCCTCTTCCTACCTTCTTCCTTCCTTCTTCCTACCATCTTCCTACCTTCTTCCTACCTTCTTTCTACCCTCTTGCTACCCACTGTTTTATATATACCAAAAGATAAATATGCTCACTTTTTATATAAATTCGTATTATGCTCTGTAAAAAAGTTAAATAAATCGTTTGCGATATAAAATATTTTTAGTAGTTTTGCATCGTAAACGATAGAATATATGTAAGATTATGAAGAAAATTTATGATTTCAAGGCACTGACAAGCAAGGGTAAAGAGCTTGACTTTGCACAGTTCGAAGGTAAGGTTCTGCTAATTGTAAACACAGCAAGCAAGTGCGGATTCACTCCGCAGTTTGCAGGACTTGAGGCACTTAACAAAAAGTACAAGGACAAGGGGCTGGTAGTTATCGGCTTCCCATGCAACCAGTTCAAGGAACAAGACCCGGGCACAGACAGCCAGATTGAGGAGTTCTGCCAAATAAACTATGGCGTAAGCTTCCAGATTATGAAGAAGATTGATGTGAACGGCTCTTCTGCCGACCCAATCTTTGAGTATCTGAAAGGACAAGCTCCTACCGAGGCGTACAACGGTCTGAAGGCTAAGGCAGCCAAGGCTCTCTTCAAGACCATAAGCAACAGCGTGGAAAAGGACAGCGATATTAAGTGGAATTTCACTAAATTCCTAATCTCGAAAGATGGCAACACCATCAAGCGCTACTCTCCTACCACAGAGCCGGAGAAAATGGAGAGCGACATCGAGACGATGCTTGCATAATCCGTAAAAACAAATTAAGATATGCCACACAATGAACTAAAACTCGAAAATCAGCTCTGCTTCAGACTGTACACGGCATCGCGCCTGATAATTCAGGCATACACGCCGCTGCTGAGCAAACTGGGGATAACCTATCCGCAATACTTGGTAATGATGGTTTTGTGGGAGAAGGAAACGCAGTTTGTAAACGAGATTGCAATGAAACTGCAGCTCGAAACAAACACCATCACACCGCTTTTGCAACGAATGGAGAAGATGGGACTGATTGAGCGCATACGAAGCGTCATTGACCGCCGACAGACGAACGTGACGCTTACG
>JBGUGY010000302.1:0-13166 GCA_045111775.1 Bacteroidaceae bacterium
GAATTGTTTTCCAACCTGATGTTTTACATCATTTTCACGCCCGTCATCGCGGTGATTTTCTTCAAGTTGATGCACTCGTCGGAGGCGGATATGATTGTGGAAAACGCGCTTTCGAGAATTGACTCGATAATGAGCGTTGACGAAATCCAAGAAACAGAACATCCGCAGTTTCCCGCTGACAATTCCGTTGAGTTTCAGAATGTTACATTCCGTTACAAAGATGCGACCAAAAACGCCATCGACGATATTTCCATCAAAATTCCATCGGGCGGACACGTGGCTTTCGTGGGACCTTCGGGCGGCGGCAAAACAACTTCCGCAAGCCTTGTTTCGAGGTTTTGGGACGTTACAAGCGGCAAAATTCTCATCGGCGGAGTTGACGTCAAGGACATTCCGCAGGCAAAGTTAAGCGAGATTGTGTCGTTTGTTTTCCAAGACAGCAAACTCCTGAAAACGAGCATTATGGACAATATCAAAATCGCCAAACCGTCGGCAAATGACGATAAAGTTTACGACGTTTTGAAACGCGCACAATGTTCCGACATCATCGACCGCCTGCCCGACGGCGCAAACTCAATTATCGGCAGCAAAGGCACTTACCTCAGCGGCGGCGAACAACAGCGCATCGCCATCGCCCGCGTGATGCTGAGAAACACGCCGGTTTTGGTGCTTGACGAGGCGACCGCGTTTGCCGACCCCGAAAACGAGGAAAAAGTTCAGGAGGCTTTCAACGAAATTTCCAAGGGAAAAACGGTGATTAAAATTGCGCACCGGCTTTCCACGGTGGTGGACTGCGACGAAATTTTCGTCCTCAAAGACGGAAAAATCGCAGAACACGGCAAGCACCAAGACCTTGTTAATCAACACGGTATCTACTCTAAAATGTGGGGTGAGTATCAGAAATCAGTGGAATGGACGATAAACAATTGACAATGAACAATTGACAATGGACAATGAATAATGAATAAACACAGGCAATTAGCAATCGGCATTTGGCAATCGGAAAAAAAATGTCAATTGTCAACTGTCAATGTCAATTAAAAAAAGTATTAATAATGAAAGATTTAAAACAAAAATATGCCCTGTCGGACGAGGGCGCGAGGTCGATGGTAACGGCCTCGGTTGCAAATGTTTTTTACAATTTGGCATTGTTTTCGCCGGTTGTGCTGCTGTATTTCTTGATTGAGGACATCATCGGCGGCACACTCGAAGGCAAGGGAACATTCTATGTTTCAGGCATTTGCATTTGGGTTGTAATAATGGCTGCAACGGCAATGGTGCAGTACAACACGTCGTTTTTCTCCACGTACAAGGAGAGCGGCGTAAGGCGAATCACCTTGGCGGAAAAATTGAGGAGACTTCCTCTGTCGTTTTTCGCCAAAAAAGACAGCGCGGATCTCACCTCGGCATTGATGGACGACGCGGCGCAGATAGAACAGGCTTCGTCGCACTTCATACCGCAGTTTATCGGCTCAATCATAAGCACTTGCATATTGGCGGCTGCATTGTTTTTCGTCAATTGGAAGATGGCTTTGGCGGTGGTTTGGGTGTTGCCGCTGAGCCTGATAATCGTGGCTTTTTCGCGCAAAGTGCAATACAAACTCGGCAAGAAAAAGAGTGCCGCCGCCGTCGAAATGACCGAAAAAATCCAAGAATGTCTCGAAACCGTGCGCGACATCCGTCAAAACAACGCGCAAGAGAGTTATTTTCAGGGAGTTAAACGGCTGATTCACGACGTTGAAAAACGAATGTTGTGGAACGAACTCGGCACGGGAATTTTTGTTACCAACGCCGAAATGCTCCTGAAATTCGGCATTGCAACCACTGCACTTTTTGGCGCAATGTACTTGAAATCAGGCGAAATCGCGCTGTTGGAATTTTTGCTGTTTTTGCTGATTGCGTCACGAATTTACGACCCGTTGATAACATCGTTGGAACATTTTGCGACAATCATCGCGTTGGATGTCAACTGCGAACGCCTCAACGAAATCCTGTTGCACAAAGAACAGACCGGCAGCGAGGAACTCAAAATAAACGGCGGAGACATTGAATTTCAGGATGTTAAGTTCTCGTATCAAGACGGCAAAAAGATTCTCGATGGCGTATCTTTCATCGCAAAACAGGGCGAAGTTACGGCATTGATTGGACCTTCGGGCAGCGGCAAAACCACGGTTTCGAGACTTGCGGCAAGATTTTGGGACGTTGATTCGGGCAAAATCACCGTGGGCGGTCAAGATATTTCGCACATTGCCCCCGAAACGCTGATGAATCTTTATTCGATTGTGTTCCAAGATGTTACGCTGTTCAACAACACCGTTATGGAAAACATCCGCATCGGCGACAAAAATGCCACCGACGAGCAAGTGAAAGCCGCCGCCAAACTCGCCAACTGCACCGAATTTGTGGAACAGTTGCCCGACAAATGGAACACTGTCATCGGCGAAAACGGCAAGAAACTTTCGGGCGGCGAGCGTCAGAGGATTTCCATCGCCCGCGCCTTCCTCAAAAACGCTCCAATCATCCTTTTGGACGAGGCATCGGCATCGCTCGACGTTGAAAACGAGACACTTATACAGCAATCGATTTCAAAACTCATCAAGGGCAAAACCGTCCTCGTAATCGCACATAGGCTGCGGACAATCCAAGGCGCGAACAAAATTGTAACAATTAAGGACGGAAAAGCGACGGTATCAAAATCAGAGGAGTTTTTCGGCAATCCATCGGGAGGCAACATTTGCAATTCGATTGCAGGATAAAATGCGTACTTTTGCACCGTCAACAATATAAAGCATCAATATGAGCGCGATTATAATTACACTTCTTATTCCGCTTGCCGGAACGATTTTCGGCTCTGCATTCGTGTTTCTGATGAAGAACGAGATGCCAGAGCTGTTTCAGAAGATTCAGCTCGGCTTTGCGTCGGGAGTCATGGTGGCAGCATCGGTCTGGTCGCTGCTGCTTCCGGCTCTCGGAATGGGAAACGTGTGGCAGGTTGCCGGCGGACTGCTTGGCGGATTTGCCTTTCTGCTGCTTATCGACAACATCACGCCGCACATGCACCCGATAATCGGACAGGAAGGTCCTAAAAGCCGACTGTCGCGCACTACGATGCTGGCTCTGGCGGTCACAATCCACAACTTTCCCGAAGGTATGGCTGTGGGCGTGGCAATAGCCGGCGCAACAACCGCAAACTTCAGCATCTCTGGCGCGCTGGCTCTCTCGCTCGGCATCGCCATACAGAACATTCCCGAGGGGGCAATCATCTCAATGCCTCTGCGCAGCGCAGGCAACAACCGTCTGAAAGCCTTCATCGTGGGCAGTCTGAGCGGCATTGTCGAGCCAATCGGCAGCGTT
Source organism: Bacteroidaceae bacterium (assembly GCA_045111775.1). Classification (GTDB taxonomy): domain Bacteria; phylum Bacteroidota; class Bacteroidia; order Bacteroidales; family Bacteroidaceae; genus Ga6A1. The sequence continues at coordinate 3,355 of JBGUGY010000302.1, forward strand.
CTGGTTCTCTTCCTTGCATCCGAGGCAACCGCCACGATGCCTTACCTTCTGCCGTTTGCCGCCGGCGCAATGCTCTATGTCGTTATCGAGGAACTGATTCCCGAGGCATCGCAAGGCAAGCACTCAAACGTGGCAACAATTGGTTTCGCCATCGGCTTTGCCCTGATGATGGTGCTCGATGTTGTTATGGGATAGAAACTTTTAAAACAAAACTGATATGAAAACAACCGTCTGGGATATTTTCGCACCTGTTTACGAACGTTCTATGCGCTCGCAGAAAGACATTTACGACTATATGTACAACCGAATCTCGCAAGTCGTTGCCGAGAAAGAGGTTCTCGAACTCGCCACCGGACCGGGAATGATTGCCAAGCACATTGCGGCATCTGCCAAAAACGTGATTGCCACAGATTTTGCACCTAAGATGATTGCAACGGCAAAGAAAGGCTACGTTCCGAAAAATGTGCGTTTTGAAGTAGCAGATGCCACCAACCTACGCTTTAAAGACCATTCTTTCGATGTCGTGATAATTGCGAACGCACTTCACATCATGCCTAATCCCGAGAAGGCTCTGTCCGAAATAGACCGCGTTCTGAAATCTGGCGGCACGCTTATCGCCCCAAACTTCATCTTTAACGGACGGAAGAATCTGTGGCAGCGACTCCTAACGCTCATAGGCATAAGATTCGCCCACGAATGGACGGCGGAGCAATTCGCGGCATTTCTGCAATCAAACGGATGGAAAATAGAAAAATCAGAAATCGTGAAAGGCAGGATAGACTTGCTTTACACCGAATGTAAAAGAGCATAAAAATCACAATTCATCATATTTATACAAGTAGAAGATTATATTCTTTTTCCAGCCCGGCTCTGCAGCGATTGCACGGTCGGGATTTTTTTATTCAGTCCGAGGCAACAAATCACCAATAGTGATTACAGAATAGCACTTTTCACTAATTTTAGTGATTGATAAACATTTACAAACAGAATAATTTTGCAGAACAAAACAAGACAACAAATTCAAAGCTTTATTATTAATTCTATTGAAAAAAGAGTAAAAAGATGAAAAAACATTTTCTGTTTTCAGCTTTTGCAGCAGTTGCAATCTGCACAGGCTGCACAATGGCAAGTTGCAGCAGCGACGACAACGAGGAATCTACAATTCTCAGCAATCACGAGCTTGACGGCACTTATGTCGAGTTTTTCGAAGCCGAGAGCGCAACAAACAGCAAGTACGATGCCTTGTGGCTGTCAGAAGCAGCAAAGTGCGTTGGCAACGAAAAGGCAGCCGAGTCGGTACAGATGCTAAAAGACTGCATGGCTGGCAGCACTCACGGAGCAGAAGCCGTTAAAATCTTTGGCGAAGGTATAAACAACGAGTTTCCTTACGGATTTCAGTTCGACTGCCACTTCTCTAATGGCATAAAGAAAATGGTCATCAACGGCAGCAACATAAAAGGTCTCGACAGCAACGGAAAGACCGTTTTCTCTCACAACTACAAGTACATCGGAACCGACGAAACTATGGGATTCGTGAAGTATCAGACTACCGACGACAACAACGACGAATTCAAATACTTCTTCTTTATGCCCGACACTCCAGAAAAGACTTACCACACCGAATTCCGCTACGGAAGCGACCCTTCTGCCCTTCTCGAATTCTACAAAGGCAACTACGGATACTGGATGTGCGCCGGCGTAAGAGAGGGCAACGGCACAGAGTGCGAAAATGCCATAAAGCTGTTTGTTTCTGAGAATTTGGGGAATAACGAATAAAATCAAAGCCTAACTCTCTATAAGCATCTGCAATGAGGCGGCTGTATAGGCTACAGTCGTCTCTTTTCATTTTCCATCACATTCGGTTTATACTGCCCGAAAAACTACGCAGTTATATGTTCTTCAACACAAGTGGCAAAGCTACATTATACAAAATAGTATTTTATATTACAAAATTACTATATTTGCAGCACTAACTATTTAAATTCAATTACTTATGGTATGCCCATTTCAGTACGGCACGACAGCAAACCACCACAGATTCATAGATCGCACTTCTGATATTGCGCAACTCAAAGACTTACTCTGCAATGGCAAAAACGTAGTCCTGATGTCGCCCAGAGGATGGGGAAAGACATCGCTCATTAAGAGCGTGGCGGAGGAGATTGCAAAAGAAAATGCCGACACAAAAATCTGTTTTGTCGATGCCTTCGGTATTAAGACCGAAGAAAACTTCTACATCAGACTTCAGGAAACAGTCAGGAAAATTCTGCCCGACACCGACGACACGCCGCCGCAATGCATGCGCGATGACATCTTCGGGATAATAGAAGAAAAAGCCGCCGCGAAAAACCTAAGACTGATTATCTGTATCAAAGAGTTTCAGCAACTAACCTACATTCAAAACTTCGACAAACTGGAAAAGGCTCTGCACACAGCACAAAAAGAACAAAAGAACGTGGTTTTCTGCATTAGCGGAAATGATAATGTGCTGATGACACAAACATTCGACACTTACAAGAAAGGGCTTTACAAATTCGGGCAACTGATTAAAATGCCACGGATTGAGAAAACGGAATGGATAAAATACATTACAAGCCACTTTAAGAAAAGCGGAAAATACATTACCGAACAACAAGCCGAACTTATCTGCAACACTACCGAATGTAACTCGTACTATGTGCAGCAACTGTGCTTCTTTGTGTGGACATCGACAACAATGAACGTCGAAGACTTTACCATCGAACAGTCAATACAACAACTTGTAGATACCAACGCCCCTACATTCTACAATCTAACCGAAACGCTCACTTCGGCTCAGGTTGCTATGCTCAAGGCGGTGATGCACGGCGAATATCAGTTTAACGCCGCAAAAATCGTTGAACAATATAACTTGGGAAACGCCCAGACCATAACGCGAAACAAGCGCGCAATGGTAGAACGCGGCTACATAGAGAAGTCGGACGACCATTATTCGTTCTGCGACCCTATCTATGCCGTTTGGTTCAGACATAATATGATGTAAGATACATATATTTCAGTATTTAGGCTGAATAAAATACACAAACGTATAACCTTATCACGGAGTAAAAAAAAGAGTGTGGAAACCGTCTGGAATCCACACTCTTTTACTTTTATTTTCTGATAAAGACTTTTACTTTACAATTTCGAGAAGTTCCTCTGCCGAAACAAGCTTCTGCTCGCCAGTCTCCATGTTCTTCAGGGTGAGCTTGTTCTCGTTCATCTCGTTCTCGCCTACCAGAACAACAAAGGCGATGCCCTTTGCGTTGGCATAGCTCATCTGCTTCTTCATCTTTGCCGAATCAGGGAATATCTCGCTCGAAATGCCTGCTGCACGAAGTTTGGCAAGCACTGGCAAGCAGTAAGCAGCCTCCTTGTCGCCAAAGTTTACAAACAGAACCTTTGTGCTGTTTACAGCCTCTTTTGGATAGAGTTCAAGCTGATTCAAAACATCGAAGATACGGTCAACACCAAAGCTGATGCCCACGCCGCTGATGCCTGGCATTCCGAAGATGCCCGTAAGGTTGTCGTAGCGGCCACCACCGGTGATTGAGCCAATCTGAACGTCGAGAGCCTTAACCTCGAAGATGCAGCCAGTGTAATAGTTCAAGCCGCGGGCAAGAGTAAGGTCGAGTTCAACCTCGTTCTTCAGGTTGAAGCCAGCAAGAGTATTCAGTACGAATTCGCACTCCTCGATACCCTTCAAGCCAGTTTCCGACTCGGCAAGAACCTGCTTCATAGTAGCAAGTTTCTCGGCATTAGAGCCGCTAAGTTTGATAATAGGCTGAAGTTTCTCGATAGCCTCAGCACTTATTCCGTCTTCTGCCAACTCGGCATTTACGGCATCAAGACCGATTTTGTCGAGTTTATCGATGGCAACGGTTATGTCAACAATCTTATCGGCTGCGCCAATCATCTCGGCAATACCAGTAAGAATCTTGCGGTTGTTAATCTTTATGCACACTCTTGCGCCAAGGCGAGTGAACACTGTATCGACAATCTGCATAAGCTCAACCTCGTTGAGCAGAGAGTCTGAGCCTACTACATCGCCGTCGAACTGATAGAACTCACGGTAGCGTCCCTTCTGCGGACGGTCGGCACGCCATACCGGCTGAACCTGGTAACGCTTGAAAGGCAACGTAAGTTCGTCGCGGTGCTGCACAACGTAGCGCGCGAAAGGCACAGTAAGGTCGTAGCGCAATCCCTTCTCGCAGAACTTCGAAGCCAGTTTAAGGGTGCTTGTGTTGGCAACCTCGTCGGCTGTCATTCCGTGAAGGAAATCGCCCGAGTTAAGAATCTTGAACAGCAGTTTGTCGCCCTCTTCGCCATACTTTCCCATAAGTGTTGAAAGATTTTCCATGGCTGGCGTCTCAATCTGCTGAAAGCCATAAAGTGAATATACCTCGCGAATGGTGTTGAATATATAGTTGCGCTTTGCCATCTCTACCGGAGAGAAGTCGCGCGTGCCTTTTGGAATACTTGGTTTCTGTGCCATTATATCGTTTATTAAAATTTCGTGCAAAGTTAATAAAAAATAGCATAATCATTTGTTTTATTGAATAAATTCGTATATTTGCGAAGAGTTGATTTACACTATGCTGACTAACTATGAGATGGTAATTTTATTAACATAACCTTTAATCAAAAACTTTACCTTATGCAAATCTATAGTTCAAAAGAAATCAAGAACATTGCGTTGCTTGGTAATGACGGCTCGGGTAAGACTACCCTTACAGAAGCCCTCTTGTTTGAAAGCGGACAAATTAAGCGCCGCGGTCGCATAACTCAGCAGAACACCGTTTCTGACTATTTCCCGGTTGAGCAGGAATACGGATACTCGGTTTTCTCCACAGTCTTCCACGTTGAGTGGAAGGGCAAGAAACTGAATATCATAGACTGTCCCGGTTCTGACGACTTCGTCGGCGCAGCCCTCACAGCAATGAATGTTACCGACACGGTGGTGATGCTCATCAACGGACGCTTCGGTGCCGAAGTCGGAACGCAGAATCACTTCAGATACACAGAAAAACTGTCTAAACCTGCCATTTTCCTCATCAACCAGCTCGATGACGAAAAATGCGACTACGATGCCATTCTGGAAGAACTCCAGACTATCTACGGCACTAAGTGCGTGCCAGTACAGTACCCAATAAAGACAGGTCCAGACTTCAACTCGCTCATCGATGTTATATTGATGAAGAAACTGACATGGGGACCTGACGGCGGCTCTCCTACCCTCGAGGATATCCCGGCAGAGGAGCAGGAAAAGGCTCAGATGATGCACAAGGCTCTTGTAGAGGCTGCTGCCGAGAACGACGAAGGACTGATGGAGAAGTTCTTCGAGACTGAGCAGCTTACCGAAGACGAGATGCGCGAGGGAATAAGAAAGGGAATGGTTACACGAAGCATCTTCCCTGTGTTCTGCGTTTGTGCAGGAAAGAACATGGGCGTAGGCCGTCTGATGGAATTCCTCGGAAACGTTGTTCCGCATGTCGACGAGATGCCTACGGTTCACAACACACGAGGCGTAGAAGTTCCGCTTACCGACGATGCTCCTACATCAATATATTTCTTCAAGACCGGAATAGAGCCTCACATCGGCGAGGTTCAGTACTTCAAGGTTATGAGCGGCGTTCTGAAGGAGGGCATGGACCTTACCAATGCCGACCGCGGAAGCAAGGAGCGTCTGGCTCAGATTTTCGTCTGCTCGGGAGCAAACCGCGAGAAGGTTACCGAACTGCACGCCGGCGACATTGGCTGTTGCGTAAAACTTAAGGATGTGCGCACGGGCAACACCCTTAACGACAAGGATTGCGACAACCGCTTCAACTTCATCAAGTATCCAAACCCTAAATATACACGCGCCATCAAGGCAACCAACGAGGGCGACACAGAGAAGATGATGGCTGCACTCATCAGAATGCAGCAGGAAGACCCTACATGGATGGTTGAACTGAGCAAGGAACTGCGCCAGACTCTCGTTCATGGTCAGGGCGAATTCCATCTGCGCACGCTGAAATGGCGCATCGAGAATATCGACAAGATTCCTGTTACATTCTATCAGCAGAGAATTCCTTACAGAGAGACAATCACGAAGGCTGCAAGAGCCGACTACCGACACAAGAAGCAGTCGGGCGGCGCTGGTCAGTTTGGCGAGGTTCATCTTATCGTTGAGCCTTACAGCGAGGGAATGCCCGACCCTGTTTCATACAACTTCAACGGTCAGGAGATACGCGTAACGATGAAGGGCAAGGAGGAGGTAACCCTCGACTGGGGCGGCAAGCTCGTATTCATCAACAGCGTGGTGGGCGGTGCTATCGACACACGCTTCATGCCTGCCATCATGAAGGGTATCATGAGCCGTCTGGAACAAGGACCGCTAACAGGTTCGGCAGCCTGCAACGTTCGCGTTGTTGTGTACGACGGAAAGATGCATCCGGTTGACAGTAACGAACTCTCGTTCATGCTGGCGGCTCGTCAGGCATTCAGCGAGGCGTTCAAGAATGCCGGTCCTAAGATTCTTGAGCCTATCTACGATGTCGAAGTCTTCGTGCCTTCAGACAAGATGGGCGACGTGATGAGCGACCTTCAGGGACGACGCGGAATGATTATAGGCATGAGTTCGGAGAACGGCTACGAGAAGATTCAGGCTAAAGTTCCGTTGAACGAGATGTCTACCTACTCTACTTCGCTCAGTTCGTTGAGCGGCGGCCGCGCCTCTTTCATCATGAAGTTTGCAAGCTACGAGCTCGTTCCTAACGACATTCAGCAGCAGCTTATTGCCGAACACGCAAAAGAGGAAGAAGATTAAGATACAACGAAGAAGAAAGTTGGGAAGCCTCATCTGTTGGCAGAAATGCCTCAGAGAGGCTTTTTTGCATCTATACGCTGGCTCGGCATAAGAATCACCGTTTTTTTAGGAAATGTGTTTTTCGGAATGATGCTGAAAGCACTTTCTATTAAGCCTGCATTTTGAAAAACAAGGGCGGAAAAACGAAAGAGTTGATTCTTCGTTTTTCCGCTCTGTTACTTATTTTGCAAGGCTATGCCTTGTTGGCATTATAAAATGGCTTATAATGCAAATATGTATCGATGTTTATAAATCCAAAAGTTAGCAATCATCGTTTTATCATAACTATGTCACCTTGCTCTACAAACTGAGATGTAAACGCAGAATTGCAATAAATAACAGCAATCAGACAATCGTCTTGTTCTCCAAGTCTGAAAATGGAATAATTCTTACACAAGCCTTCTGTCATGTCTATATAATTGAATGCTCGTCCTTTATTCTTAACTGAATATCTTTCCATAATGTCTTTTACGAATGTTTCGTCTAACTTAATTTCGTTTTCTGATAACAATACAAAAGAAGAACCGGGATCGAACATCTCACAAAAAGCAGTTTCTATTGTTTCATCGTTCCCGAGCAACGAAACAGCAGCAATCACACTTCTTGTTTTTCCAACATAATACTCGTATTGAGCGTTAGGAACTTTTTTCTCGCAATCGCTCAATATCCCTTTATAGCTTCTTATTCTATTAGCATCATTCTCCCAGTCTTTCTTAACAAGATAGGCATAGCCTTTATAAGAACTAATAAAATCTTTGAAGAATTGTCTGAAATCATCTTCTGACTCCTTATCATCAACACACCAATATTCAAAATCAAAAGAAATGGCATCAAATTCAGAGAACAGACATAGTTCTTCTACAGACATAGTTCGTAGTCTTTGTTCAAAACAAAGTGTTGGCAACAAAGCAAATGCATCATTATATTTACCATCAACAAATTGCCTGAACACATTAATTTTCCTATTATTCTTCATTTTTCTATTATTATTGCGGAATCGAAACAAATATTATTCGTTGAAATAATGATGTTGTTTTAATTTTGTATTTCCGTCATATTTTTGATTTTTTTCTTCAGAGGACCTGCATTGTAATGAGACCCCTGTTCTCCTCCGTGCTCGACCTTTGTTGGCATGCTACCGCCTCTCCGTTAAGCCGAATTTCCGCGCTCGACCTTTGGTCGCTTGCTACCGAAGGGACGCAAGAATTCGGCTTTAGGAAAAAATGGGAATTTGACGTTCGAACTCCGTTCGCTTGCTACCAAAGGGACGCAAGAATTCCCACCGTTGAAAAAAACGACATTTTGTCGCTTAGCGACAATGCGAGTTACAAACTCGCGTTTATTGATGCTGCCGAATTCGGAGTTTATTGCAGTTCTAACTTTTTAGGAATGAAAAAAAACTCTTCAATAGCCTCTCCATATTCTTCGCTATAAAGGAAATAACAAGTAAAATCCGAAAGCCCTGTTTGGTTCTTTACATAGTTATAAATCTTTGTTTGTTTATAATCAACAGGGACTCCTATATTGTTCAGAATAGACTTAGCCTTTCTTGTATAAAAAACGTGAACATCACTTAAATACCCCAGTTCTTTAACATTCTCCTCAATGTAAAACACCTCGAAACCTATAAGATAATTATTTAGGTCATTTTTTTTTAGTTGACTTTTTGCATATAGGAATCCCAGATTTACATACATAATCGCCAAGTCCACAAAAAAAGATGTATAATATTCTTTTTTTATGAAATATTTCAAACAATCCAATTCCTTATATCGATTAAATATTGGCATTATTTCAAACGTTTCATAGTCACGCAGAACCTCATACTCATCGATATACTTTTTTATTCTTTCTATTACACTGTATCTCATTGTAAAAAGATAAATTAAACAATCGTATTTTTCCTTAAAACATACCTAATTGCGAAAAAAATCCAGACTAAAATATGTTAATAAAACCTTTAATTCCGAGCTAGCATGATTATAATTCAACTAATAGTAATGGTTGCTTGTAATCATCGATATCTTGCGGCTCTATCCATAATGGTTCACCTTTGTGAATTCCATTAAAAGAGAAAGAAACATCTTCTTTGTCGAAGGAAATTACAACAAAAAATTTATTTTCAATATTATAACTCCTTATCATTTTCTCAAATCTGTTAACAAAGGTCAAAACATGATTGATAGTACATTTGCTGCAAAAAAAATCAAAATGGAAATCGTTCATGGCATGTTCATATTGCGTTTTATCCTTGAACATATATTCTGTCAAATGAGTATGGTTCGCTTCATAAAAGCAACGCAGGAATACACAATCATTTTTCACTATAAGCCCCTCATCCAAAATGTCATATAAACGTTTTGAAATTGTAACTTTTTTGTATGGCGTCTTTCTTATTATATCCACCATCATCTTGTTCATATAATATTTCATAAGCCTAAATATTGTTCTTCTTTTTTTTATAGCCTCCTGTACATCTTTTCTTTTCAACAGCTCATTCACTTTCCGACCATTTAGGCAACGCCATTTATTTCAATTTTTATAATTTTATTTCTTTTCATATCGATATCTAATTCGAAAAAGCAAGTTCCCCCATCAAATGGAACGGAGATTTCACAACGTTCTTTTGCTGACATGTTTATGCCACGACAACTAAAAGTCACACGAAGAACATAATCTCCGTTAGGAGATATTTCACCCCAATACTGACGTTTATACTTTTTTAGTCTCCTTTTTTTTATTGCATCTCTTTTCAAAAAAAATCTTCTGCTCTCCCCTACTATTGTGTCGGCATTTTCATGTATCATTTGTTCTGCTTTTTTCACATCTTCAACTGAAGGTGTAAAACGATTATCTCCCGGAGGAAAGCCACACAAAGAACATTCTTTCGAAAATATGTATCCCTCAAAATGTTTCTCTTTTATATGCTCTACATGTTGCGGAT
>JBGUGY010000303.1:0-4262 GCA_045111775.1 Bacteroidaceae bacterium
TACACGAGGCTTATGGAGGCGTAGTTCCTGAGTTGGCTTCGAGAGCACATCAGCAGAATATCGTTCCTGTTGTCGATCAGGCTCTTAAGAAGGCCGGGATAACAAAAGAGCAACTGAATGCAGTAGCTTTCACTCGCGGTCCGGGCTTGATGGGCTCTCTGCTCGTTGGCGTATCTTTTGCCAAGGGCTTTGCCCGCGGACTTAACATTCCGCTTATCGATGTGAACCATTTGCAGGGACATATCCTTGCGCATTTCATAAAGGAGAGTGACGACGACCAGAATCATCCGCCGTTCCCGTTCCTCTGCCTTCTGGTTTCCGGCGGAAACTCGCAGATTGTAAAGGTTAACAGCTACAAGGATATGGAAATCCTTGGTCAGACTATCGACGATGCGGCTGGCGAGGCTATCGACAAGTGCTCGAAGGTGATGGGACTCGGTTATCCGGGCGGCCCTATAATCGACCGTTTGGCTCGTCAGGGCAACCCTGAGGCTTATTCATTCGCAAAACCTCAGATTCCGGGCTATGACTACAGTTTCAGCGGTCTGAAGACATCGTTCCTTTACTCGCTCAGAGAGTGGATGCAGGACGACCCTGATTTCATCGAGCATCACAAGGAAGACCTTGCGGCGTCGCTCGAGCGTACAATCGTCGACATTCTTATGGCTAAACTCCGCAAGGCTGTAAAGGATACGAAAATCAAGCATGTGGCTGTTGCTGGAGGCGTATCGGCTAACAATGGTCTGCGAAATGCCTTCCACGAGCATGCCGACAAATACAAGTGGAATATTTACATACCAAAGTTCGGATATACTACAGATAATGCCGCTATGATTGGCATAACCGGATATTTCAAATATCTCGACAAGGATTTCTGTAGCATCGACAAACCGGCTTATTCAAGAGTAACAATATAACCATGGATATAGAAATTAAGGCTATAAGCAAGGAGATAAACTTGCTGCTGTGGAAGAATGATGAGACTCTTTCTACAGCCGAGAGCTGCACAGGCGGAATGATTTCGAGCGCAATTACGACATTCCCCGGAAGCTCGCACTTCTTCAAGGGTGGCGTAATCAGCTATACAAACGAGATTAAGATTAACGTCTTGGGTGTAAGACAGGAAACTATCGATAAATATACCGAGGTCAGCGAACAGACTGCCAGAGAGATGGTTGAGGGCGTTCGCCGCCTGATGGATACAACCTATGGCGTTGCCGTAACAGGCTTTGCAGGTCCTGGCGGCGGAACGGCAGAGAATCCTGTCGGTACAATCTGGATTGCCGTTGGCGACCAGTACGATGTCATCGTCCGCAAGTTGGAGGATAATGAAGGTAGAGAAAAGAACATGGTGAAGGCAGCAACTGTTGCGCTCACAATGTTAAAAGAATTGTTGATAAGTCGTCAAAAAGAGGACTGAGATTCAAATATTTGCTGAATTATTTGGATATTTGAAAAAAAACATATAATTTTGCACCCTGTTTGAGATAGACTCATGTTGAAACTATAAAAATAGATATAAAATGTCAAAAATTTGTCAAATTACAGGTAAGAAGGCTATGATTGGCAACAATGTTGCGCACTCAAAGCTTAGAACTAAGAGAACATTTGACGTGAACTTGTTCACTAAGAAGTTCTACTATGTAGAGCAGGATTGCTGGATTAGCTTGAACATCAGTGCTGCAGGCCTTCGTTTGATTAACAAGGTAGGTCTTGACGCAGCTTTGAAGGAAGCTGTAACTAAGGGCTATTGTGATTGGAAAAGCATTAAAGTAATCGCTTAAAAAAGTAAGGAGGAAGACTTATGGCAAAGAAAGCTAAAGGAAACAGAGTTCAGGTAATTCTTGAATGTACTGAAATGAAGGAGAGCGGCCTTCCAGGCACTTCTCGCTACATCACTACAAAGAACAGAAAGAATACTCCAGAGAGATTGGAGCTTAAGAAGTATAATCCTATCCTTAAGAGAGTTACAGTTCACAAGGAAATTAAGTAATTTTTGAAACTATAACAAAATGGCAAAGAAAGTAGTTGCAACCCTTCAGACTGGTAAGAAAGAGGGTCGTTCATATACAAAGGTCATCAAGATGGTTAAGTCACCTAAGACTGGTGCTTACGTTTTTGATGAGCAGATGGTTCCTAACGAGGCTGTTAAGGATTTCTTTAAGAAATAATAACAATTATATACCATCAAAGGCCTTCCCTATGCAAAATGGGGAAGGCTTTTTTAGTTTTTTTAGCAAATAGTTTTTCGTTATTTCAGTTTCTTGTTATATCTTTGTAGACTAAAATAATATGGTTTATGGGATTTTTTAGTTTTTTCAGTAAAGATAAGAAGGAAACGTTGGATAAAGGTCTGTCTAAGACCAAAAACAGTTTCTTCGATAAGCTTACGCGTGCGGTTGTTGGAAAGAGCAAGGTCGATGACGACGTGCTCGATAACTTGGAGGAGGTGCTTATTACTTCAGATGTCGGAGTTGATACGACGCTGAAGATTATCAAGCGCATAGAGGAGCGTGTGGCTCGCGACAAATATGTTGGCACAGAGGAACTTGGCAACGTGCTCCGTGAGGAGATTGCCGACCTTCTTTCTGAAAACAACACTTCGGATGTCGAGGGCTTCAATCTTTCTGAATCAACTAAGCGTCCTTATGTTATTCTTGTCGTAGGAGTGAACGGTGTTGGCAAGACCACTACAATCGGTAAGCTTGCGGCACAGTTCAAGAAGGCAGGGCTGAATGTCTATCTTGGTGCTGCCGATACATTCCGTGCCGCTGCCGTTGAGCAGCTGTGCATCTGGGGCGAGCGCATTGGCTGCCCGGTAATAAAGCAGCAGATGGGTGCCGACCCTGCTTCTGTAGCGTTCGATACGCTTAGTTCTGCTGTGGCAAATAATGCCGATGTGGTTATTATCGATACAGCTGGCCGTCTGCACAACAAGATTAACTTGATGAACGAGCTTACAAAGATTAAAAACGTTATGAAGAAGGTTGTCGACGATGCTCCTAACGAGGTGCTTCTTGTTCTCGACGGTTCAACAGGTCAGAATGCCTTTTCTCAGGCAGAACAGTTCTCAAAGGCAACCGAGGTTACATCGCTTGCCATAACAAAGTTGGACGGTACGGCAAAAGGCGGTGTCGTTATCGGCATTTCCGACCAGCTTAAAGTGCCTGTCAAGTACATCGGTCTTGGCGAGGGCATTGATGATTTGCAGCCATTTAACAAGAAAGAGTTTGTCGATTCCCTTTTCGGAGGTCATTCTTTATGAAACGTAACACAGTTGATATAATAAGTCTGGGCTGTTCGAAGAATCTTGTCGATTCGGAGAAACTTATGCGCCAGCTCAAGAATTACGGCTATCGTGTGACACACGATTCTGACAATCCGCAGGGAGAGATAGCCGTGATAAATACATGCGGATTCATCGGTGATGCAAAGGAAGAGTCTGTAAACATGATTCTCGAGTTCTGTCAGGCAAAGGAAGAGGGCAGACTGAAGAAACTATATGTTATGGGCTGTCTTTCTGAAAGGTATTTTGAAGAGTTGAAGCAAGAAATCCCTCAGGTTGACAAGTTCTACGGAAAGTTTAATTGGACAAACCTGCTTGAGGATTTGGGCAAGGAGTACAAACATGAGTTGCGCAACGAACGCGTTCTTACAACTCCATCGCACTACGCATATCTGAAGATTTCGGAAGGCTGCGACCGCCATTGCGCTTATTGTGCTATTCCGATAATAACAGGCGCGCATCAGTCTCGTCCAATCGAGGATATCCTCGACGAGGTTAGAAAACTCGTGGCTGAAGGTGTTTGCGAGTTTCAGGTTATTGCTCAGGAACTGACATACTACGGCATCGACCTCTATCACGAGCAGAAGATTGCCGAACTCATTGAACGGATTTCAGAAATCGATGGGGTGAAATGGATTAGATTGCATTATGCCTATCCTGCTCATTTTCCGGAGGATTTGTTCAGAGTTATGCGCGAGAAAGACAACGTATGCAAGTATATGGACATCGCGCTTCAGCACATAAGCGACAATATGCTTACGCGAATGAAACGCAATGTTACCAAGCAGCAGACTTACGATTTGATAACCAAGTTCCGCGAGCAGGTTCCGGGATTGACTCTCAGAACAACCTTGATGGTCGGCTTCCCGGGCGAGACAGAAGAGGATTTCGAAGAACTAAAGGAATTTGTCCGCTGGGCTCGCTTCGACAGAATGGGAGCGTTTGCTTATTCGGCCGAGGAAGGCACATTCTCTGG
>JBGUGY010000304.1:0-4238 GCA_045111775.1 Bacteroidaceae bacterium
CACATTCTCTCTACCTGCTTTACGATGTTGCCGACGTGAACGACCTCGCCCTTGTTGTTTATGCTCGCCGTTCCGGAGATGAAAACATGGCGACGGTCGGCATAATCGACGTATGTTCCGCGTTCGAAAGCAACGCCGTACTCGTATGTAGGATTAAGATGAGTTGGTGCATAAAGGAAGTTAATCTGCCCCTTTTCCAAGCCCGAAACAGCGTAGTGGTCGAGTTCGACAAGCACCTTGTGATTGGCATGTCTGCCGCCGATGCCCGTACTGCTGATGTAGTGCGTGTCAGAAGTCAGATTCTGCGTCTTAAAGACCTCGTTGCGAGCCTTAACCACACCGCCGTAGTTGTTGTCGATGTCGTGGACAAAGAACCATGTTCTGATGCAGTCGTCAGACAGAGAACAGCCAAGTTTCTGCAACTGAGCAACATAATCGACCAGCAGAGTGCGAGTCTGTTCTTCGGAATCCTTGCCGTCGGAATAGTTGTATCCGCTCCATATATGCCTGAAATCGCCGTGCTTTGCCACGAACATGCCGTTGCCCGCAGATTCGACCTCGACATCGGTCTGAAGATATGCCCACAGAGCAACCTTCGAGCCGTTTAGAGGCGGCTGCTCTACAACCGAGACGGCACACTCAGGCTGCTTTTCGGCAATATCGAAAAGCGCATCGGTCTGCGTTGCCGAATCGCTCAGAAAATAGCGTTTGAACACGGGTTTCGCCTCCAATTCAGCAGCGACTCCGGCAAAAGCATCTGACACCGCACTCGCCTGCTCAACGAACGTCAGCATCGGGTTTTCCACATGAATCATCACATGATACTCATTCACACTGTTTTCAACTTCAAACTTAGAAATTTCTACAGATATATTTTTTCCTTGTTGCATCTAATTATATTCCTTTTTCTTATTGTTTCGACTATCTTTTTGCGCCCTCGTTTATCCAGTCGGCAATGAGTGCGCGCGTGGTTGTGCTGAGAACCTCGCCCGAGTGGTTGTAGTGCCATTCCGAAGTAAAATCGTTGTCTGCCACAACGCGGTAGAACACCGATGCTTCGGCATTTCCGGGTTCAACCCTCTTCATCGAAGGCATTCGGCTCGACTGAACGCCCTGTCCGTCGTCGCCAACCAAATACTGATAACTTTTTCCTTCGGTAAGATAAAGTCCGCGAGCCGCAGTTGTACTTGCTCCGTGGCAGTTTGCGCACGTTTTCGAAAAGACTTCGTTCTGGATGGCGTTGAACATTCCAACATCGAGCGTGCCGACATCAGCCGTTGTCAGCTCTTCGTTTCCGGAATTCTGAATTTTGAAGAACGATGCCGCTTTCAGACGGATTCGGTCAACGGCACAGATTTCTATCGTCTCAATATCAGATTCAATGTTCGTCAGTTGGCAGTCGATGTTTCCGTCGGCATCGGGCACGAGAACTCGCTGAACGCTTGAATATTCGGCTCCGCCAGAAAATCCGGCGAGAACGATTTTATAGTTATCGGGCCACGAATCGTATCCAACCAACTTGCCGGTAACTCTTACCGTTCGTCCGTCGGAAGACGAATATGTTTTCAACTTGATGTCGCCATCGTCGCACGAAGCGAAGGCAACCGCCAGCAAAACCGACACAAAAATAAAACTTATTTTTTTCATTAACGAATGTTTAAGTTTAGAATGTGTACTGAAGCATAACTTTTGCCGAATGAACGGCAAGACCGAGGTCGTCGTTATCGCGGTCGAGCTGAGTGTCGTGACCTGTGCGACCGGTGTACTGATACATTGCCTGAAGTTTCAGTCCTGTGCCGCGGAAGAAGTAGTTGACGCCCACCGCAGGCATATTTATCGAGCCGTTGGCATCGAGTCCGTTGCGGTTCATAAAGTCGTAGCGCAGAGCGAGTTGAGTGCGCGGAGCAACGAAATATCCGCCCTGAACATATCCGCCTATATAGTCGAAACCCTCATCAATCTTCTGTCTTTCGGTAAAACCGACGTGCATATAGTAGAATTCTCCGCCCAGATAAAGTTTGTTCTTCAGCATAGCAAACTCAAGTCCGGCGCGAAAATCGTTCGTGCTCTCGCTTTCGCTCTCGACATTGAGCGATGTCGATGCGGCAATCATGTACTTGTCCTCGTTCAGTCTGTTTGGATTGCCCTGAGTTGCAGGCATCACGCCCTTTGGCATCAGACTGATTCTGCCTGCGTAGAGCAGAGACGGAATGTGCCAGTCGTCGCTGAAAGTCTTTGTTGCCGAATTAACCGAAGAGCCCGTACCGTTGAAGATTCCGACTTCGTAGCCGAATTTTCCGCCCACAAGTCCGTGGATTTCTGCGCCAAGGTCGAAGCCTGTTCCGATGTTCGGAGTAACGGCATTGAGCGAGTATGGCAGGATGACAGATGTTGTGAGCGATGTTGGAAGGCTTGGCATCAGCGTCTCGCCAAGCGTTGTGAGATAAGCGTGCGAGAACGGTGTCTTGAATTTACCTACGCGAACGCAGAGTTCATCCTTTGCCTTAACGTCGAACCATGCCTGCTGCAAGATTCCGCTGCCGCTGCCAGCCGCATTTATCGAGAGATTGTAAGTAACTTTTCCGTACACTTTTCCGGTGAAACCGAGAACAGCGTAAGGCACGGCAAAGCCCGAGTTTGCCACGTTGTCCTGATTGTAAGCCTTGTCAAGACCTTCGTCGTCGTAATAGTTGAACGCCGCGCTGGTCTGCACAAGCATATATGGTTTAAAGGTGAATGCGCCGTCTTTCGATGCAATCTGAAAGCCCTCGCGCTCGCCTATCGAAACGATTCCGTTTTCTGTATCTTCGTCGTGTTGCGCAGCGGCTGTAAGAGTCATCGAAGCCATCAGCGCAATTGCAAATATTTTCTTCATTGTTTATTCTATTTATTTTATTGATTTTAAAGCGATTCCAAGAATGCGATGAGTGCCGAGCGATTGCTCTTGCTCATGTTCTTGAAGATGTTTTTTGAAGCCTCGCCTTCGCCTCCGTGCCACAGAATTGCCTCCTGAAGGCTGCGCGCGCGACCGTCGTGCAAGAAGTAAGTGTGTGCATTAACCTTCTCCTGAAGTCCGATTCCCCACAGCGGAGTTGTGCGCCATTCGTTGCCTCGCGCCAGACCGCTCACATAGTTGTCGTTCAAACCAACGCCCATGATTTCAGAGCCCATGTCGTGCAGCAGATAGTCGGAATAAGGATGTATTGTCTGTCCGCCAAGCCAAGGAAGTTCCGTTCCGTTCAAAAGCGTTGCGCCTCGCGGCTTTGTATGGAGCGTTGTGACGTGGCACAGATGGCATTTTGCCTGATAGAACATCTTCTCGCCCATGGCAATGTATTCGCGCTCTGAAATCTTCTTGCCATCATAATCAACCATCTTCGTCTTGCTTCCAAGGCGGCGAGCCGGAACGCCGAGTCCGTGCAGATAGTAATCAACATTCTCCATATCCTCGGTAGAGACATCGAGCCTGTCGTATGCCAAGCCCATCATCGAGCCTTCCTGCATCTGAAGCTGACCTTCGCAAATCTTCTCGGGATAGCGCGAATTTGTTGCGCCCATATCGCTCGAGAATCCCAGTTCGACAGTCAAATCGGCATGCTGAGCCTTGTTTCCGCTCAGTCCGAGCTGACGTTTTCCGCGCTCGGTTATGTAGTTGCACCTACCGCTGATACCGTATTCGGGATAGTTGCTTTTCTGCGCCAGAGCCTCAATCTCGTTAGGGTCGAGAGCCATCATCTGTCCCATTCCCACATGGCGCAGCGGAATTCTTACCGAGCAGAACAGTTCTTCGGGATTTATAGGGTCGCTGGTGTTGCCGTAGTTGGCATACCAATCGGTTATGGTGTACTCAGGATAGCAGAGTTGATAAGCCTCGCCGTCAGGGAACGTGAAATCCTGATAATGCCAGCGGCACTGAAGCTTTCCCTCGGCTGTTACTCCGTAGATGCTCTGGTCGTGAATAACGCGTCCGTAATTCTGGAAGAATGCGCCGTTCTTACGGGTAACGTACACAAGCATAGACGAGAATCCGTATTCGCCCGAACCGTAGACCGGCGTTCCGTCATCGTCCGTGCCAACCTGAGTCCACAGCGCAGGCTTTGTTCTTCCGGCGTTGCGATGGCACGAACCGCACGAATATCCGGCATAAACCGGGCCGAGTCCCATGCTCTGCGTCATGAGGTCGTCGTAAAGTCCATCGCCCTTGATAAACCGCCTCTGATTGTCGGGAATATTCGAAA
>JBGUGY010000305.1:0-3424 GCA_045111775.1 Bacteroidaceae bacterium
TTTTAATATAACTGCAAAATTATGGTGTTTATTAAAGATATATTTTTTACAAATGTTAAAAAATGTTAAATAGATGAAGTTTTTTAATACTTTTATGTTGAATAACATAATTTATCAATATCTTTGCACCGTGTTTTTCATGGTATTAGATTAAAGGTTATTAAAGATTGGTTGTCGGGAGGACAACCTTCTTTTTTTTGCTTACTTTACTACAGTAAAAGGCAACAAAAAAAATTAGGATAGTGTAGAGAGATACACTATCCTATTTTTTTATTCAACATACAGTACCAAGCCTTTCAGATACTCGCCTTCGGGATGGTAGATGTTTATTGGATGGTCGGCTGGCTGATGAAGCTGATGAAGAATTCTAACGCTTCTGCCGCTCTGTGCCGCTGCCGTAAACACCGCCATACGGAACTGGTCCTTGTTCACCGCCTGAGAGCAACTGAAGGTAAACAATATTCCACCCGGCTTAATCTTCTCGAAAGCCTTGGCATTGAGTTTTGTATATCCTCTCAGCGCATTGCGGAGTGCATCCTTGTGCTTTGCAAACGCAGGAGGGTCGAGAATTATCAAATCATACTGGTTGCCCATTGCTTCAAGATACTTGAAGGCATCTTCAGCATAGGCTTTATGGCGCTCATCGCCCGGAAAGTTAAGTTCTACGTTGGCATTCGTAAGGTCAATTGCCTTAGCCGAACTGTCTACCGAGTGAACCAACTTCGCTCCGCCACGCATTGCATAGAACGAGAATCCACCGGTATAGCAAAACATATTAAGGACGCTGCGTCCCTTGGCATAATGCTCCAAAAGGCTTCGGTTGTCGCGCTGGTCAACGAAGAAACCAGTCTTCTGACCTTTCAGCCAATCGACATGGAACTTCAAACCATTCTCGAGGGCTACATTATCCTTGCTTCCGCCAATCAAGAAGCCGTTTTCCTGATTCAAATCGGCCTTGAACGGAAGCGTAGTCTCGCTCTTGTAGTAAACATTTTCAACCTCGCCGTTCATCACATCTACAATAGCCTTGGCAATCTCCTCTCGGCACACATGCATTCCAACGGAATGAGCCTGCATAACGACGGTGCTTCCGTAGCGGTCGATAACCAATCCCGGAAGATTGTCGCCCTCGCCGTGAACCATTCGGTATGTAGTGTTGTCGGCTCTGCCAGCCACACCGATGCTTCGGCGCACATCGTCGGCAACCTTCAGGCGACGTTTCCAAAAATCGAAATTTATCTCCTCATCGTCGAAAGAAAGCACGCGGACGGCGATGCTGCCAATCTGCCAATGCCCAACGGCGATGAACTTTCCATCGTTGTCAAGAACCCTCACGATTGAGCCTTCTTCCAAACCCGAAGGAATCTGCTGCAAAGCGCCAGAAAAAACCCAAGGATGAAAACGCTTCAACGATTCATCCTTACCTCTTTTTAAATATAGTGTGTTATATGCCATATATCAATTATTTTCGGCCGGAACCTCTTCTGGTTCAACCATTTTTATAATTTCGTAATCGTTTGATGCTCGCAGACGTTCGAGTTCCTCGTAAAGCATGATGCACGCCCACGCATCGGTTGCCGCATATTTTTTCTGAGCCTCGGTTAGAATCGGCGCCTCCCAGTTGGTTAGCCGCTGTCCCTTCGAAATCTTACGTCCGAACACGTTGGCATAGAGTTTCTGAAGGCTCTGGTCCTCGATGCCAAAATCCTTGACATATTGCTGAAGTTCGTAGAAATCGCCGGGCGTGAATCCAGCACGCTTATGAAGCTGGTTGAAATCGTCCTTCAGCGACAGTCCGACCTTCGGAACGGTGAGGTCTTCGAGAAGTTTTATCAAGCAATCGGGCATTCCGATGAGATTCAGTCTGAAGAGGAAGCACATCTCGCGAGAGGCACACTGAACGAGCGACACTTTATATTCAACACCTTTTCTGAAACTTGGACGAGTCTCTGTGTCGAAGCCCAGAATATCCTGCTCCAACAAATATTTCACAGCCGACTCAGCCTCGCGCTGACTCTGTACTACCACAATCTTTCCGTCGAAGAGCACGCGTTCCATCTCAGCTATGCTCTTCTTGTCAACCTTATTATATAGTTGTTTCATTCTTCGCTCTCGTTGTAATAAACCTCGTGAATGGCACGCATTGTATTCACTAGTTTCTGTCCCCAGAACATCTCGAAGTTTTCTTTTACCTGTGCAAGCGCATCGACAACGATGTCCTCTACTCCCGAACGATAGTTTGACACAAAGTCGCGCACATCCTGATAGATGTCGGCAATATCCTCGGAAATCGTCTTCATAACCGGCGTTTCGCTATACTTGAAATCCTCGACGAACACATCGAGATAGGTATCGAGGTCGGCAAAATTCATCGACACATAACTGCGCACCGCCTCGTAATCGTCTTCCTTTACAAACGATTCGACCTCTCCCATACCAATAGCGTCAATCTTGGGCAAAAGCGTTGCTTTAATGTATATAAGTGGTAAAACCTTGAGCATGTAGCCAGCCATTTCCCTGCGTGAGATTTTTTCGAACTTCTCAAGAAAAGCGCAGAATTCAACAGAAACGGTAACGAACTCCACTACATCGCGGTTCATTATTATAGAATCTTTTCCTTCCATATATTCGTTTTAAGTTACAAAATTATATAAAAACTTCCTTACATAGATGTTTTTTACCAATTTTTCAACTACATTTGCACAAAATTTTGATAAACCAGTATGGCAAACAAGTCAAACAACAAAGATACATTCCAAACAAAAGCAACCGAAGAAGCGCGTAAGATGCTCGACAGCGAGAAGATATGCCCGATTATCGGCATAATTCTTATAGGCGTAGCCATTTTCATAATCTTGGCTTTCCTGTCGTTCCTCTCTACGGGCTCCGAAGACTACAGCGAGGTTTCTGACGGCTCGCCTGCCGTTGAGAACATCAAAAATATGATGGGTATAAGAGGTGCTAAAATCAGTTATTACCTCATAAATAAATGTTTCGGATTTCCGGCTTTCGTAATCCCGGTTTTCATGATTATGGCTGGACTGAAGCTCACAAAGTCGTTCCGCATCCGTTTGTGGAAATGGTTCGTGTATCTGTCTCTCATAATGCTGTGGAACTCGCTTCTGTTCGGTATGATTGACTTTGAATTTCTCGACTGCCCGTTCTTCATCCGATTCGGCGGACAGCACGGAATAAATATGTTCAAGTGGATGAACGGTCAGATTGGCACTGCCGGAGTAATCATCTTCCTGTTTGTCAGCGCAATCTGCTATGCCATCTGCCTCAGCGATGAGACTATTATTTTGCTAAAGAAAATCACTTCGCTTTCGACTTACAGAAAGAAGAAGAACAAGGTCATAATCGGTCAGCAGACGCCAGAAGATGATGAGCCGTTCCGCAATATGGACGAAGAAGAAGAAAATGA
>JBGUGY010000306.1:0-6780 GCA_045111775.1 Bacteroidaceae bacterium
CGGTGGTTCGGTCGGAGCCGAGGCGCCAATCGTGCTTACGGGTTCAGCCATCGGCTCAAACCTCGGAAGCATCTTCAAACTTGAACATAAGACGCTGATGCTCCTCATCGGATGCGGTGCGGCTGGTGCTGTTTCGGGAATCTTCAAAGCACCGATTGCTGGACTTGTCTTTACGCTCGAGGTGCTGATGATTGACTTGACGATGGCATCGCTCTTGCCGCTGCTCGTATCGTGCGTAACAGCTGCAAGTTTCACATATCTCTTCAACGGAACGGAGGCGATGTTCCGCTTCCATCTGGACGATCCGTTTCAGGTTACACACATTCCGGCGTGCGTATTGCTCGGCATCGTGTGCGGACTGGTTTCGCTCTACTTCACAAGAGCGATGAATGCCTACGAGGATATCTTCCGCAAACTGAAGAAATGGTATGTTAAGTTTGCCATCGGTTCGGTTGTTCTGGCGGCTCTCATCTTCCTTTTTCCACCGCTCTACGGCGAGGGTTACGAGACTATCGAGCTTCTGCTCAACGGAACGAATTTGGACGACTGGAACGAGGTTATGAAAAACTCGCTCTTTGCTGGCAGCGCGCGATTGCTGATTCTGTATCTTATTCTGATTGTGCTGTTTAAGGTCTACGCTTCGAGCTCTACCAACGGTGCGGGCGGTTGCGGTGGAATCTTCGCGCCAAGTCTGTTCCTCGGCTGTGTTTCGGGCTTCATCTTTTCGCGAATGTGGAATTCGTACATCGGCGGATGGTTCTTCATTCAGGAGAAGAACTACGCGCTTCTTGGCATGGCAGGACTGATGAGCGGCGTTATGCATGCGCCTCTGACAGGCGTTTTTCTTATTGCCGAACTGACTGGAGGCTACGACCTCTTCATGCCGCTGATGATTGTTGCGGTGTGCGCATATCTCACTATCATCATCTTCGAGCCTCACAGCATCTACTCAATGCGATTGGCAAAGAAGGGCGAACTGCTAACGCACAACAAAGACCGCGCAATCTGGACTCTGATGAGCCTCGACACGGTTATCGAACATGTGTACGACCCAGTGACAGTTGGAATGAACTTGGGCGACCTTGTAAAGGTAATAAGTAACAGTAAACGAAATATTTACCCAGTTGTTGACGGCGCAGGACATCTGCTTGGAATGGTAAAGATGGACCAGATTCGCCATCTTATGTTCCGAACCGAACTCTACCAGCGTTTCCGCGTTGAGGGACTGATGATTCCTTGTCCCGAAAAACTTCTGACTACAGACACGATGGAAGAAGTTATGCAGAAATTCGAGAAGAGCAAGGTATGGCATCTGCCAGTTGTCGACGGTGATGACAAATATGTCGGTTTTGTGTCTAAGTCGCAGATATTCAGTACTTACAGACAGGTTCTTGCCGATATGTCAGAAGATTAGTATTAACCCCTAAAAACACTTGAACATGACGAAAGAAGATTTGCGTATAGTATATATGGGCACTCCCGAGTTTGCCGTGGAGAGCCTAAAACGCCTTGTTGAAGGCGGATATAACGTTGTTGGTGTAGTTACGATGCCCGACAAGCCGATGGGTCGTCATCAGGACGTACTTTCAGAAAGTGCGGTAAAGAAATATGCCGTAGAGAAGGGTTTGAAGGTGATGCAGCCAGTAAAGCTGAAAGACGAGGCTTTTGTAGAAGAACTTCGCTCGTTGAAGGCTGATTTACAGATAGTTGTAGCCTTCAGAATGTTGCCAGAGGTTGTGTGGAATATGCCACGCTTCGGCACGTTCAACGCTCACGCATCGCTTCTGCCTCACTATCGCGGAGCAGCCCCTATAAATTGGGCGGTGATTAACGGCGATACAGAAACGGGTATGACAACATTCTTCCTGAAGCACGAGATTGATACAGGCGATGTTATCCAGCAAGTTAAAATTCCGATTGCCGATGACGATAACGTGGAGGTTGTTCACGATAAACTGATGGCTTTGAGCGGCGACCTTGTTCTTGAAACTGTCGATAACATCATTGCCGGAACTGTCAAGTCTATTCCGCAGAGCGAGATGTGCGATTGTACCGAACTTCGTCCTGCTCCAAAAATCTTCAAGGAAACCTGCATGATTGACTGGAACAAGACAACAAAGCAAGTTTACGACTTTGTGCGAGGTTTGTCGCCATACCCAGCCGCATGGACAACACTTGTTGCCCCAGATGGTAAAGAGCTGGTTATGAAACTCTTCACGACCGAGAAGCTGATAGGCGAGGGCGGAGCGGTCGGCTCTGTTCGTACTGACGGAAAGAAGTCGTTCGACATCGCATTGCACGACGGCTATCTTCGCATAAAGGAACTTCAGATTGCAGGAAAGAAGCGCATGGACGTTGAAAGTTTCCTCCGCGGATTTAAACTTAGCAATGAATTTAAGGTGAAATAAAGTTTTCGGATTATCCCGAAATAAATCAATCCGCCAGTATTCCGAAAGAAATTCTGGCGGATTGATTTTTCTTAGAAAACATGTAGACCAAAGACTGCAACATACCAGTTGTTATGGTTCTTGGTTTTCCATTTCTTTTCTGTTTTGGCTATTGCCCGAATGTAGTCATCGGCGTATGGAAGTGGGATTATTGGCTCTTTGTTTAGCAAACTACACATTCTTATCTCGCTGATTCTATGCTTTTTGTCGAATAGAACGAAAAATATAGTACGTTCGTTGTCTTCGTGGTCTTGCGTCAGCGAACGGTAAATATCTTGCTTCAACGAATCTAAACCACCATCATATTTTATCTCGTTGGTTTTCAGTCTGATTTCTTTGCCGTTTTTCGTGTGATAGACTACCGAATCATCCGAACATTCAGCAATGATTCCATAGCAGTCTTTGTAAACGGATTGTGCTTCTGTCTTGCAGAAAACGGTTGCACAAAGCATTAGGAGTAAAAAAAAGGCACTTCATTGTTGTTTGATTTTGTTAGTATTCGTATCTATTTTTTCCCAATTCGGCAGTCTTGTGCTGGCGCGAAGATATTGCCAGTATCAATAAAACTACGAGAATGTGATGCAAATCTAACAGAAAATGGAGTTCCTTGCAAAAAAATGTTTGTAAATGTTGACATTTTAGATGCTTATTAACAAAAAAGGCTCACAACCGCATCATAAAAAAGACGATTGTGAGCCAATTCTGTATTAGAAAAGAGGGGAGCAAAACCAAGTAAAAACTCCTCTCTTTCTGCAAATGCTACTTAATTTCGATATATTTGGTTTCCTTTTCCTTCATTTCCTCGGTCAGTTTCGGGATAATGATGTTAAGGATTCCGTTGTTCATCGAAGCCGAGATGTTCTCCTTGTCGGCATTGTCGGGCAATGTAAGGCATTGTTCGTACTTGCTGTAACTGAACTCGCGACGCAGATACTTCTTTTCCTTTTCCTGTTCCTTGTTGTCGCTTTTCTTCTCCATTGCAATTACGATGTCGCCATCTTTTGTAAGCGAAATGTTGAAGTCTTCCTTGCACATTCCCGGAGCAGCAACCTCAACCTCGTAGTTCTGCTCGTTTTCTGTAACGTTGATGGCTGGCGTTGTGCCGCTGAACTTTGGTACAGAAACCCAGTTGTCGTTAAGGAAATCGTTGAAGATTGACGGTAACCACTCTTGATTGCGTGTTGAATAAATTGTAGGCATCATAGTTAAATCCTCCTGTTAAATTGTTAAACATTTAGTTAGGGTTGTTGCGGATCTGTTGCCTTGTTGGGGACTGGTCTTTCAACCTTTCACAACAAATTATGCAAGAGCCGTGCCAACTGACAAAATTGTCATGAAAAATATTGTCAGTCGAGAAAAAATGTTATTTTTGCATAGTATATAAATCAAAACAGACATCAAAATGAAAAAAACATTATTATTCTTTGCAATTACCGCGCTACTATGCAGTTGTAAGGCACAGCCAACCATCACGATTACTCTCGAAGATGCGGCAAACGATACCGTTCGTGTGCAGATGCTGAACCCCGATTTGACTCATTCCGAGTCGCGCACGCCTGAGATAGTCATTGCCAAAGATGGCAAGTTTTCGTATTCGCTGCCCGAAAAATCGGACGTGGCACGCATCGCCTACTTCTCGTACACCACAAAGGTTGCTGGCAGACCGAATAACGTAATCCTCTATCTTGTGCCCGGCGAGAACGGAACATACTCAGCGAATCTGACTTGGGGAAAATACGACGGTTCTGCCTTCTACAAAGATTTGGAGCAGATGATGTCCGGTTTCTTCGAACTTAATGAGCAGATGTATAAGATTGAGCAAGATGCCATTAACCGACTTAGCCAAGGAGAAGACAGAGCCACTCTTGCAGCCGAGGTTCAAGGCAAACTACAAGTACTAATGGATAAGTCAGACAAGAAATCTATCGACTACATCAGAAATCATGCCGACAACGATGTTTCAGCCATCGTTCTTACGCGAATCTACGATTATAAGGCAGGCAAGGAAGCCCTCGGACTGATTTCAGACAAGGTGCGAAACGGCAGATGCCGCAATTTTGTAAAGGCTATTAAGCAGAGTGTCGAGCAGAAAGAACGCGAGGAGGCTGGAAAACTGCATGAGGGTGATGTGGCTCCCGACTTTACGCTGAAGTCTATCGACGGAAAGAACATCTCGCTGTCGAGTCTGAGAGGCAAGTATGTTATGCTCGATTTCTGGGGTTCGTGGTGCGGCTGGTGCATAAAGGGAATTCCTGACATGAAGGCTTGCTACGCCAAGCACAAGGCTAAACTCGAGATTCTGGGCATAGACTGCAACGACCCTGCCGACCGTTGGAAAAATGCCGTGGCAAAGCATAAGCTTCCGTGGATTAACGTGAGGGCAGACGAGGGCAGCGACATTCTTGCAAAATACTCTATCCAAGGCTTCCCAACAAAGATTATTCTTTCGCCAGAGGGCAAAGTAGTTCAAGTTTTTGTTGGCGAAGATCCGCAGATGTATAAGTTCATCGACGAACTTCTCTCTAAATAAACCATTCCGACAATTAACATCATGTAAAACCATAGATAAAAAAATGAAGAAAACACTTTTGATTCTAATGCTTGCCCTTACTGCTATTGCAGTAGGGGCGCAAAACAAAAAACAGATTATCTGGAACAATGTGCAGAACGGCTATTCGAGTGCACGCGATTTTATCAAAATTACCAACGTGGCGATGTACGACGACCGTACGGAGGTATCTTTTTCTCTCAACTTCTACGGCATCCGGCGTGAGGTTGGTTTCTCGAAAGACATATCGCTCTATATCAACGATGACGAAAAGAAGGCGTACAAAGCAAAGTCGGCTACCGTGATTGAACTTGACAAGCCGTACAAGATGACATCCGATACGCTGAACTTTGCAATTTCTTTCGAGCCTATTCCTGCTGATGCAAAGATGCTTACGATTTTTGATAAGAAATGGGGATTCGTCATAACCAACATTCGCAATGCCGATTTTATTCCCGAAGGCATCACAAACACTTACTGGCGCAACAATGCCACGGGCGACTGGCTCATTGGCATAGCAAAGCACCATTTAATCTTCGACAGCAAGATTTGGGACATCGAGAGCAGAACCGCGGAGAAAGGCGGCTATACAATAAAGACGACCGACGGCAAGACTGTTAAGATTGGAAAACTGAAGAAAGGCGTTCGCACTTTCGCCATCGACGGCAGAAAGCCTGTTGTGTGTAGCCCTATTGTAACAAACGCTCTGCCCGACTATCCGCAGAAAGACAACCGCGAGGATTTTGTAGATAACGATTTTGCCGATGGCGACAGCGTTACAATTGTGGGCTGGCTTAAGGATATGCCGCAAAATGAATGGAAGGTAGGAAAGGAGTTTAATATATACTTTGACAACATCTTTACCCGCGAGCGAGAGACATTCTATGCAAAAATGGATTCTCTTGGCAGATTTACCCTGAAGTTTCCTCTTGTAAATACGGCAACAATTCTTATGGACTTGAAACGGACAAGGCATTCAACTGTGGTAGAGCCGGGAAAGACTTACTTTTTCCTGAAGGATTTTTTGAATAATCAGATACTCTTTATGGGCGACGATGTGCGATTGCAGAACGAGATTGCCGCATGTCAACACTTTGGTTCAATTAATCTTCGTTATGAATCTTTTGAGGCATCGGAAAACGGAGCAATGGCATACAAGCATCAAATTGACAGCCTGACGGCGAAGGCTTTGGCTAATTTGCAGAAATATGCAGAACTGCATCCAAACATCTCGCAGCGATATATCAATCGTTTTACCAGAGAACTGAAATCGAAGCAGGCTAATCAACTGATGGAGTTCCACTATCACAAGAGGACGCTGCCACAAGAGTATGTCGATTTTGTAACCAACGAGTTGTGGAACAGAAAGTACATTATCGGTAGTGGGTATGCTACATTCATGCGCTACTTCTTTGAATACCAAAACGATAACTATAACGACAGATCGGCTCCTGCGATGCTTAAATTTCTGAAAGAAAAAGGCGTAACCTTTACGGACAAGGAAAACAAAATAATCGAAGAATACCCCGAGAAATTAAAGAATATTATTGCAGAAATCGATGCTGCAAAAACCGATGACGAAAAAAGAAAACTGGCTAATGCCTTTAACACTTCGGAACATGTTACAGTCGTAGATTCGCTGTTGCAGAAATACGGCGAACAGATTTCTGTTTTGGGCTACAAAAACATTCTTGCCATAGCCGATTCTGTTTGTGGCAACGACAAGATTTTACGCGACGTTTGCATAACTCAGCTTATTTACGTCGATGCAATCTTTAATCAGCG
>JBGUGY010000307.1:0-3094 GCA_045111775.1 Bacteroidaceae bacterium
AAACGATGCAAAAGCCAACTCAGAAGTCAGAATCGTAAATTGCGGATGTATGCACATGTAGAAATGTAAAAAAGAGAATGTGAGCAAAAACAAACCCTTTATCAATTCGTTTGTTTTCAGTCTGATGATTGAGAATCCAATGGTTAGGAATGATATCAGATACAAAGTCCACGACACCACGCTGTACCATTCGATGTTGTTGTTGATTTTGTATAGTGTCGATAATATAGAACCATAGATGTATCCTTCGTAAACAAGATAAGGACATGGAGTACCGTTGTATGCACCAGATGAAATAAACAGATATCTCTGGTCATCTGATAGCGAGAAGAAAATGTTTACAAAAAAAGGTAACAAAAGGAATATTGTAAACAATGTTCCAAGCAATATGTGGTTATATTTTTTATTGTTATTCATGTGAAAATAATTTAGTATTGAGAATGTCACCAATGAATTTTATGCTTTGCCGAAAAATAAAGCCTTATGCAAAAGTAAGTAAAAAACATCTTTGCTGCAAATTTGCAGAGTTCAATTATCGTGATACCTAAAAAACAGAAAAGGAAGTGACCTCACGGCGACTTCCTTTTTATTCTGTACCAGTGTTAAAGGCAAAAAGATTGTCCTAGGATAACGGTTGCAAATATAACGTGTTTATATTCAAATACAAAAGTTTTTATTATGCCTTGCAACATCTTTTTTCCTTATTTTGTTTAAACACTGCATTTTTAACTTTTATTCACATTTCATTATTGTCATTTTTTTGCTGATGACATCATGTAAGAATGAAACTCGGCATTACAAATTTTGGCGCAGGACGAAAGCAAAAAAGAAAAAATAAGCGCGTTACAGAGTTTTTATGTTATATTTGCAAAAACAACATTGGCTTATGAAGATTTTGATTACAGGTGCCAGCGGTTTTATTGGAAGTTTTTTGGTAGAAGAGGCACTAAGGAAAGGGTTTGATACTTGGGCTGGAGTGCGAGGCACCAGCAGCAGAGAGTATCTAAAGGATGCCGACATAAATTTTGTGGAACTGAACTTTGCCGATAAGGTTGTACTTCGTCAACAATTACAGAATTTTAAGGAGGAGCACGGAGCGTGGGATTACATAGTTCACGCTGCGGGAGCAACAAAGTGCAGGTTCAAGCGCGATTTCTATGCGGTAAACTATTACGGAACAAAGCATTTTGTCGATGCCCTCAAGTCGCTTGGCATGATGCCTAAGCAGTTCATCTACATCAGCACGCTCAGCGTCTTCGGCGCGATACACGAGAAGGATTATGCTCCTATCTCTGCCGATGATGTGCCTAATCCAAATACGGCATACGGCGCAAGCAAGTTGCAGAGCGAGCAGTACATCAAGAGCATTGCCGACGTGCCGTACGTCATCATGCGCCCTACGGGAGTGTACGGTCCGCGCGAGAAGGACTATTTCATCATGGCAAAGAGTATAAAGCAGCATATCGATTTCTCCGTCGGATATTCGAGACAAGACATCACCTTCGTGTATGTTAAGGATTTGGTAAAGGCAATCTTCCTTGCCATAGACAAGCAGGTAGTGCGCCGCGAGTATTTCGTATCAGACGGCAGAGTGTACACAAGCCGCACGTTCAGCGACTTGCTTCAGCACGAGATTGGCAACCGCTTTGTTCTGCACATCTGCGCGCCTGTGTGGTTCCTGTGGATTGTGTCGTTCGTTTCTACATTCTTGGCAAGGCTGAGGGGCACGACAACCACTTTGAATCTCGACAAATACAAGATTCTGAAGCAGCGAAACTGGCAGTGCGACATAAAACCGCTTGTTGATGAGCTTGGATATGCGCCCGACTATATCTTAGACGAAGGCGTTAAGGAAACTGTTGAATGGTATAAAAAAGAAGGATGGCTATAAAAACTTTTGTTGACAGAGAAGAGAATCCTCGCGAAGGATTGCTTTTGATTGAGAAGGCGATGCTTGCCTATCTGGCTTTTACGCTCGTTCTCGTAATCGTTTTTTGGAATAGTATAAACGCTCCGCTGATGCAGGTGGCAAACCGGGGCTTGATTCTGGCAATGACCGTGGGACTGTGGTTCTTGTACCGCAAGTTTCCTTGCAAGGTTACCAGATATGCGCGCTCCATTGCCCAGTTCACGCTGCTGCCTTACTGGTATTCGAATACATACGACTTTAACTGTCTTCTGCCCAACCTCGACCACATCATGGCATCGGCAGAGCAGAGCATCTTCGGATGTCAGCCGGCTTATGTGTTCAGCCAAGTGCTTACGGGCAGTTTCTGGAGCGAGGCTTTCAATCTTGGATATGTAGCCTACTTCCCCATGATAATGGCAACCGAGCTGTACTATCTCTTCGGTCGCACGCACAAGTTCGAGCGCGCTGCCTTTGTTGTCATGGCATCGTTCTTTATCTATTACGTCGTGTTCATCTTCGTGCCTGTGGCAGGACCACAGTATTACTATTGTGCCATAGGGCTCGACAGCGTGGCGCAGGCTAATTTTGTTGATGTTGGCAACTATTTCGCATCGCATACCGAGATGCTTACAGCGCCGGGCGACAGCGACGGACTGTTCTACAACCTCGTCCTTGGCTCGCAGAATGCAGGCGAACGACCAACGGCGGCGTTCCCAAGTTCGCACGTCGGAATATCGACAATACTGATGCTCATCTGCCTGCGCGACAAGCAGTACAAGATGGTCTTCATCCTGCTGCCGTTCTACGTTCTGCTGTGCTGTGCCACAGTCTACATTCAGGCGCACTATCTTATCGATGTTATTGGCGGATGGATAAGCGCGGTGCTGGTTTACGCGCTCACGGCTCGTCTTTACAAGATGTATGCCAAATATAATTTTGAAAAAAGTATGACGTTTGGAAAATAATACTTTTCTTTGTAGAAACTAAAATTTATAACGATATGGGAAAAAGTGGTAAGAAAGCAGGCAAACGCCTGACTAAGAAAGAGTTGGTAGACCGCCTTACGGCGATGTTCCTTGCCAATGTGGGAACGGTCTATTCGTTGAAAGATATTTCCCGTGAACTGAATCTCACAACGCATCCTTTGAAAATGCTTTGTGCAGATATTCTTAATGATATGACTCA
>JBGUGY010000308.1:0-6030 GCA_045111775.1 Bacteroidaceae bacterium
GAAAACATCAGTAAAATCGCGAGACGTTAATTTCACACCATTGCTGAGCAACACTTCCTCGAGTTTTTTGAACAGAATGCCTTGCGAGCTATAGAATGAATACGTTTCAATCAGCTTTGTGCCGTGTTCCTGATGGAATTTGCGCTTCCAATCTATTCCGTCAAGATATTTCATTTCCTCTACCCTTGAAAGCCAAGGCAGTCTGAAATTTTCGGAAACGCCGAAATGCTCAAGATAAATGTCATAGTCCGTCAGATAGAAATCGGGACAATACGACTTGCGCAAAGGGTCGTCGCTCTCGAAAGGATAAGGCTTTTCGTACTCATAATTCACGCCGTGCATGAACAGAAAGTTCGCAATCTTCGTTTCTTCAAGGCTTTTAACTTTCTCGTTGTTCAGCGTCGTATATTTCTTTGCATTTTCCGAACTTTTCTCCTGAACAAACTTCTCGCGGTCGTATTTCGATTTCAGCGTTTCGAGGTCGGCATTCTTCTCAGCCTCGTAATATTCGCCGAGCGAAGAGAAATCCTCAACCTTATCTGGAATTTCAAGGAAATAAGTGAAATATTCGGTCAGATTCTTTATCAAATCGGGATAGTTCAGAAGTTCCTTTTCGAAGAAATTGTGAACGAAACGATTCAGCACGCCTTCATCCGAGATATCAGGACATCTGCCCTCAACATTTTTGATGATGTCGAGTCCAAGTTTGTGAAAAGTCGTAGCCTCTGCCATAATGCCAAGTTTGTTGCAGATGCGCTCAGTCATTTCCTGAGCCGATTTCCTCGTGAAGGAAATAAGAAGAATATCCTTCGGGCTGACTTTACGAACCTCGCAGAGATATTTTACTTTTGCAGCGATTGTAAGCGTCTTTCCACTTCCTGCGCCAGCCAGAACAAGCACTCTGTTTTCGTCGGTAATGACGGCGGCGCGCTGCTGAGCGTCCAATGACTTTCCGTCGATATTCGAGAACAGATAGTCGTACATTACCGATTCCTTCTTGATGAAGTTGTCGTTTGCCGTCTCGAAGAAATTCGGCAAAGATTCGTAATTGTTTTTGAAACGCTCAAACTCAGAAAACGATTCGTGAACCTCGGGAATACGCAAATCACGAACTTGCAGATACAGACTTTGCCATTTCTCGATGAACGGCTTTTTCTCCTGCTCGGTTACATAACGTTCACGCAAGTCGTTACATTCACAAAAGAAACGGTTCATCGGCTCGCGGAAAACAGATATTCTCTTGTTCAACTCCTCGATATATCTGTCGTTTGATGCAGAGAATGTTTCGTGCAACGACAAAAAAGCGTTCTTGAAACGTTCTACCTCAACAAACGATTCGTTCTTTTCTGAAATATGGAGCTCCTCTGCCTGTACATACAGACTTCGCCATTTCTCGATAAACTGTTTCTCGTTATCCTCAGAAACGAAATCCTTCTGCATTTTGTCACATTCCGAAAAGAACTTTTTCGCCATCATCTTAACAGCAAAAATCTTTCCCTTTGACTTCAGTTTTGTTCCGTAGAAATACCCCAGAACAATCAATGCAGCAACAATAATAATAGCCAAAACAAAAATATACATCATGTTATTTTTATTCAAAAAACCTGCAACTTTAACACTATCGGCAAAAATAATCACTTTTTTCCGTCTGCCAAAACATTCGTCAAACAAAACCGTCATTCGCCCCAGAATGCCCATTTTACGGGCATTTGCAATGTCATTCGTCACAGAAGGATGCAGAATATCCCAAAAATTTGGAAGATTGGCGGATAAAGCATAATTTTGCATTCGTCAGCCGGCGGAACGCGACTATCTACCGAGAAAACAAGGCGACAAAGGCGGCATAAACATAAACACTTGCACACAATAAACAAACGCTCGAAGCGTTATATAGAGTTGCAAGAATAGTAATTTTTTCGTTAATTCAATCAAAAGCAAAATTATTAACATTTCAAATGAAGAGTTTAACATTATTTTTGTGCCTTGGGGCATTGGCGAATACAGCTTCGGCACAAATTGTAAAACCCTTGGGAGAACTGAACGACAGTATAGAGGAGATTGTTGTAACTTCGACTTCGGCACTTAAAAGGGTTAACGAGACGCAGATTGGCGTTGAGAAGATAAACATTGCCGAACTTGCCAAAGTTCCTGCACTTTTTGGAGAACATGACATTATGCGCTCAATACAGTTGTTGCCGGGTGTAAAGTCCGAAGGCGACGGCTCGTCGGGCTATCAGGTGCGAGGCGGAACGGCAGCGCAGAACCAGATTCTGCTCGACAACGCCACAATCTACAATTCGGGACACCTGATGGGTATTTTCTCAGCCTTCAACGACGAGGTTCTTTCTAACGCATCGCTTTATAAAGGTCTGATTCCGGCGCAGTTCGGCGGAGCAACATCGTCGGTATTCGACATAAGCACAAAGAGCGGAAACTCCGACAGATGGCACGGCGGAATAAACATCGGTCTGCTGGCTACGAAAATCAATGCCGACGGACCTATCGGAAAGAAACTCACTCTTATCTTTGCAGCACGACGCTCTTATCTCGACCTTTTCCTGAAAGGTACAGACGAATACAAGGATAACACGCTGTATTTCTACGACATAAACGCGAAACTGAACTTCCGAATGGACGACAAGAACAATCTTTCGCTTTCGGTTTACAAATGTCGCGACAACATGGGACTGAAGGATTTGGCTGACATGAGTTGGGGAAACATCGCCGTAACGGGCCGATGGAACCACATGTTCAACGAGAAGCTGAGCCTCACATCGTGCGCCGTGTACTCAACATTCAGCAACGACATGGCAATGCACCTGTCTAAGCAGAACTACGAGTGCGGCGGACACATCCGTCAGGCTTTGCTGAAGGAGACTATGATATGGAATCCGAACGACAACCACAGCCTTAACTTCGGCGTTCAGGGAATGTGGCAGCAGATTAAGTCGGGCGACTGGATGTTCAACTTCTTCCACGACAAAGAGGTACGAAGTGCGAACAACAACGACATCTGGATTAACGACGACTGGAAGGTTTGCGACAAGCTGAACATCTCGGCAGGTCTGCGACTCGACATGTACTCGCCTCTTGGTGGCTCGCCTTACTACGACATCGATGCCAACGGATACATAACAAACACATACAACTACAAGAGCAGCAAGTTTGTAAAGACGTACTTCAACCTTGAGCCACGCCTCAGCATGAAGTACAACATCGATGCTACAAGCAGTCTGAAGCTGGGCTACAGCCGCACCACTCAGTCGGTACACGCCACACGCTCGTCGGGCATGTCAATGCCTTACGACCGCTACACCATAAGCACCAACAACATAAAGCCCGAAGTTGCCGACCAGATAAGCCTCGGCTACATTAAGGCAACGAACAACGAGGCTTACGATTTCAGCATCGAGGGATATTACAAGGACGTGAGGAACATCTACGACTACAAGGACGGAAAGGCTGAGTTCTCGGAAATGGAGATTGAGCGAATCGTTCTGGGCGGAAAGGGTCGCGCCTACGGAGTTGAGATGTGCGCACGAAAGAATCTGGGCAAGTTCACGGGCTGGATTGCCTATACCCTGTCGTGGTCGGAAAACAAGATTGACGGCATAAACGGAAACCGCTGGTACACAGCCAACAACGACCGTCGCCACGACCTCAACATTGTTGCGATGTATGCCTTGAACAAGCAATGGAATCTGTCATCAACCTTTACCTACAACACAGGTCAGGCTCTGTCTGCACCAAGCGCAAAATACGATTTCGACGGCGACATTCACTATTATTACGAGCAGCGCAACGGCTATCGCGCGCCAGCATACCATCGTCTCGACCTAAGTGCTACATACACCAAGAAACTGAAGCACGTAGAGAGAGAATGGGCGTTTGGAGTGTACAACGCATACAACCGCTACAATCCTTACGTCATAATGTTCGAGAACGACGAGGAGAAGCCTTCGGGCACAGTCTGCAAACAGTATTCGCTCTTCGGAGTGATTCCGTTCGTATCTTTCGGACTGAAATTCTAACAAACCACAACTCTTAAAAAAATGACAATGAAACTAAGAAAGATATACATTCCGCTTGTGGCAGCCGTGCTCTGCTCGTGCGAGAAAGAACTCGATTTCAAGTACGACTCTATTGAGCCTCTCT
Source organism: Bacteroidaceae bacterium (assembly GCA_045111775.1). Classification (GTDB taxonomy): domain Bacteria; phylum Bacteroidota; class Bacteroidia; order Bacteroidales; family Bacteroidaceae; genus Ga6A1. The sequence goes on from JBGUGY010000308.1 coordinate 4,156, forward strand.
ACGTTATCGAGGCAACGGTGAGCAACGAGGGCACAACAGCCCTCATAACAAAGACACGAGATGTTGAAAGCACCAGCGACGCTCCTACCGTAGACAACGCAACGGTTACGATGACAGGCAGCGACGGTTCACAGACAACCCTCACCCACGAGGGAAACGGCGTTTACACATCGCCAGTAAAGGGCGTTGAGGGCGTAACATATACGCTGAAGGCGAACATCGGAAACGTGACAACACAATCAACATCGGTAATGCCCGATGAGATAAAGTACGAGGACAGTTACTTCTATCGTATGCCGATGTTGGGCGACTCGCTCTTCATATACAAGATAACGCTTGCCGACGACGGAAAGCAGCCTCGCTACTACTACATCCGCATTATGCGCAACGACAAGATGTATCGCTGGATGCTCTCGGACAACAAGGTTGCCAACGACGGAAAGATTGTATTCAACTGCAGCCTCTTCGCAAACAACGAGGGCGACGACGAGAAGGAGAAGCGCAAGGAATGGCTGCACGACGGCGACAAACTCGACATCTCGGTGAGCCTCATCGACGAGACGGCATACAATTACTTCTTCTCGCTGAGCATTGCCGAGAGCAACAACTGCAATCCGCTGCCAAACTTCACATCTGGAGTGCTCGGTCTATTCTCTGCCCGAAGCATCTACCGAATACCAACGATAACATACGACCAATCGAGCATCGGCGAAGACCCAGACAAATAGAAAAAAACGCATTTCTTTGCACGTTTTATGCAAAGCACGAAAGAAACGAATACAACGGTCGGCTACATCATTCAGTAGCCGACCTTCTTTTTGCCTAAAATCTTACAAAAAGTTCGGAATTTTCGGCTATTTAATGTATATTTGCACACAGAAGTAAAAAAAATCAATCAGTATGACACGAGAAGAAACTGTCCTCAACTATCTCAGAGAACATAACATTCCGTTTACGAATTACAACCATCCCGAAGGTAAAACCATAGAAGAAGCAAAACGCTGGTGGAAGGACGACGGCTCTATCCACTGCAAGAATCTCTTCTTCAGAAACCATAAAGGCAACAAGCACTATCTGGTGTGCTTCAACTGCGACTACGACCTCGACATTCACGAACTTGAGCACATTCTGAAGGAGTCGCTCGTGTCAAAGGGTCTGCCGTCGTGCGGAAAACTGTCGTTCGCATCGCCCGAGCGCATGATGAAGTATCTTGGTCTGGAGCCGGGAAGCGTTTCGCCTTTCGGACTGATTAACGACGAGGAGCATCACGTTCATCTGTTTCTCGACGAGAATCTGAAGGATGCCGAGAGTCTGTCGTTCCACCCAAACGACTGCCGCGGAACGGTGGTAATCTCGCGCGAGGCGTTCAAGCAATATCTCGATGGAATAGGAAACACTTACGAGTATATTAAGCTTTATTGAATTGACAATTCAAAATTGACAATTGACAATTTTTTAATTGAAAGTTGAAAATTGAGAATTGAAAATTTAAAAGGAGCAGAATTCATAATTTTGAATTGTCAACTGTCAATTAACTTGAAATAACAACCAACAAAAACATATATGAACAACAAAAAGATACGCCTTGCCGTGTTTGTGAGCGGTGGCGGAACGAATCTCGAAAACATCATCAACTATTTCTCTGCCAACGAGCAAGTTGAGGTGAGCATGGTGGTGAGCAATAAGGCTGATGCCTATGCGCTTCAGCGCGCCAAGAACCATGGCATTCCGAACGCGGTGATAAGCCGAAAGCAGTTTACCGAAGACGAAGCAACGGTGATGGCAGCCGTTAAGGATTGCGACTTCATCATCCTCGCCGGATTCCTTGTAAAAGTGCCCGACTATCTTATCGATGCCTACCCTAAGCGCATCATA
>JBGUGY010000309.1:0-7158 GCA_045111775.1 Bacteroidaceae bacterium
AGGATTGCCGAAGGTGGCACGACCAATCATCACGGCATCTACGCCATATTTGTCGAAACATTCCTTTGCTCTCTCGGGAGTGGTTACGTCGCCGTTTCCAATAATAGGAATGTGCATTCGCGGATTGTTCTTAACCTCGCCAATCAGAGTCCAATCGGCCTCGCCGGTGTACATCTGGGCGCGCGTGCGTCCGTGTATTGTGAGTGCCTTAATTCCGCAGTCCTGAAGCTGCTCGGCAAGGTCTACAATAATTTTGTGTTCGCTGTCCCAGCCAAGTCGGGTTTTTACGGTCACGGGCAGATTCACGGCATCTACAACCGCCTTTGTTATCTCTAGCATCTTGTCGGGGTGCTGCAACATTCCAGCTCCTGCGCCCTTTCCGGCAACTTTCTTTACTGGGCATCCAAAGTTGATGTCGATAACATCGGGCTTTGCCTGCTCAACGATTTTTGCAGCCTCTACGATGGCATCTTTCTCTCTGCCGTAAATCTGGATTGCAACGGGACGTTCCTCGTCGCTTATGGTTAGTTTGCGCATGGTTGAGTTTACCGAGCGTATTAGTGCCTCGCTCGATACAAACTCGGTATATACCATCGATGCTCCGAACTTCTTGCATTTCAGGCGGAAAGCGATGTCGGTTACATCTTCCATCGGTGCAAGAACAACGGGCTGTTCTCCCAAATCAATATTACCTATTTTCATTTTTTATTCTGTTATCCAGTTTTTGTTGTGAGCCTTTGTCTTCTGCGGATTGTAGTAGATTGACTCTCTTGTTGGTATCAGCACTTTATATTTCTTTGCCGATGGATTGCTTGTTGTGTCAACCTCGGCTGTTATTGTTGAGACCGACTCGCTTGTTGATGATGTAACATCGCTCACGTCGTCGAGTTTCTTGCCGTGGCGGCTCTTTCGGCTGCGACTGCGGCTTTTCTTGCTGCGCGACTGCTTGTGATGTCGGTTTTTCTTTGCAGATGAAGACGACTTTTTCTCCTGTTTCAGATATATATTCCTTATCCAAGGATTTGCCTGACGGAGGTCTGAGTAGCTGATACCCTGACCCAAGGCGAAGTCAGCCCAGTTGTCCATCTCAGAAACATACTCCTCTGTATATTCCATTGGCGGATAGAGGTCTATGTTCCTGATTTTAAAGCCGAATTCTTTCGGATTTTCGAAGAATTTCTTCATTACGAGAATACGGAACATGTATCTCGAAGTCTCTTCGTTTATATGAAGGTCGAGTGCCGTCTTGCATTGCTGACGTTCAAGCTGTTGGGTGATGCGCGCCATTCCGGCGTTGTAGCTTGCCGTCACCGTCAGCCAGTCGTGATATTTGTCGTAGGCCTTATGGAAATAATCGCACGCTGCCTTGGTCGATTTCTCGATGTCGTATCTTTCGTCAACCATCTCATTTACAGTGAGTCCGTGCTCCTTGGCTGTGGCTTCCATAATTTGCCACAAGCCGCATGCACCAACGGTTGAGCGTGCAAAGATGTTGCAACTGCTTTCTATGCACATCAGATACTTGAAATCGTCGGGAATGTTGTTTTCGGCAAGGATAGGCTCGATTATCGGAAACAGACGGTTGGCGCGTTTAATGGTGAGCATCGTGTTTGTATGTCCGTATTGGAATGCAAGCAGCTCACGGTCAAGACGTTCGCGCAGGTCGTATCTGTTCATGCTTATCTTCTCGCCGCAAAACTCAAGAGTGTCTAAGGGATTGATTCTGAAATCATTCTGCCAAGGGTTTACTTTCATGGCAATGGCATTGTCAACAATGCCAATTACGGCAGCCGAGTCGAGAAACTCGTTGTTGCATTTCTGCGCTGCAATGATTTCGGTTTTTATAGAGTCTTTCTTTGCCTTTTTCTTGAACGGATTCCACGGAATTCCGGCGTGGCATACCGTCGTGGTCAGTAAAAGCAAAGTTGCAAATGTATGTCTTAATTGTCTTGTAGTCATGAACAAATAGGTTTTAGTGGCGCAAAAATACGCCTTTTATTCAAATTATGCAAGCGTAGAAAGTTGATTTGTACATTATAATATGCCGATTATCAAAGAAATTGATTAAATTTGCAACGTTATTTATACATGTATGATTCGTAAGGACTTTGAAATTATGGCGCCGGTTGGCTCAAGGGAGTCATTAGCAGCGGCAATAAAAGCAGGAGCAGATTCTATTTATTTTGGTATAGAAAACCTGAACATGAGATCGCATTCTGCCAGCACTTTCACGATTAACGACTTGAAAGAGATGGCTCAGATTTGTGAGGATAATGGGTTGAAGAGTTATTTGACTGTTAATACTATTATCTACGGTGAGGATCTTGTGCTCATGCGTCAGATTATTGATGCTGCAAAGGAGGCCAAAATTTCGGCTGTAATCGCATCGGATGTAGCAGTGATGGCTTATTGCAACAAGGTTGGTCAGGAGGTTCATCTTTCAACCCAGCTGAACATCTCGAACATCGAGGCACTTAAGTTCTATGCTCAGTTTGCCGATGTAGTTGTTCTTGCGCGCGAACTCAACCTGAAGCAGGTTCGCGAAATTTACGATCAGATTATCGAACAGAATATCTGCGGACCGAAGGGCGAGCTTATTCGCATCGAGATGTTCTGCCACGGAGCGTTGTGCATGGCAATCTCGGGCAAGTGCTATCTCAGTCTGCACAACATGAACCGCAGCGCAAACCGAGGTGCGTGCATGCAGGTTTGCCGTAGAGGATATATCGTTAAAGACAGAGAGAGCGATATTGAACTCGAGGTTGACAACAAGTACATAATGAGCCCTAAAGACCTGAAGACAATCCGCTTTATGGACGAACTGATGGAGGCTGGCGTCAGAGTTTTGAAGATTGAAGGACGCGCCAGAGGTCCGGAATATGTTCACACCGTTGTCAGCTGTTACAACGAGGCTATTAACAGCGTTATCGACGGAACTTTTACCGAAGAGAAGAAAGACGCATGGGATGCTCGCCTCGTAACCGTGTTCAACCGCGGATTCTGGAACGGATACTATCTTGGTCAGAAACTCGGCGAATGGAGCAGACACTACGGCTCTGAGGCTACAGAGAGAAAAGTATATATTGCCAAGGGAATAAGATATTTCAGCAAGATTGGTGTGGCAGAATTCAAGGTCGAGGCTGGCGAACTAAACAAGGGCGACAAACTCCTGATAACTGGTCCTACAACCGGAGCCGTGTATTTGAATGCCGACGAGTTGCGAGTTGACTTGAAGCCTGTTGACAAGGCAACGAAGGGACAGCACGTTTCGTTCGTCGTACCAGACAAGATTCGCCCAAGCGACAAGCTCTACAAGATTGTAAGTGCCGAAAGTCTTAACATAAACAAAAACTAAGATGGACGACAGCAAATATATTGAGATACTCGTTAAAAGCGTGGAGCAACTGAGCGACATGAATTCGCTCAAAGACTTGTTCCATCAGCACGAGGACGGCACTCCCCTGCCGTCAGGAAAAATTCTGAACGAGATTATTGAGCTTGCAAGAGCCATTATCTTTCCCGGATATTATGGCGAGAACTCGGTTAACAGCCGCACGGTTCAGTACTCGCTCGGCGTGAAGGTTGAGCGAATGTTCGACCTTCTGGTTGAGCAGGTCGAGGCAGGACTGAGCTTCAACTGCAAGACGTGCGTTCAGTACAACCGCGTGAAGGCAAAGGAGATTGCTTCTGAACTGATTGCGCGACTTCCGGAGATAAGACGAGTGCTTGCAACCGATGTAATTGCGGCATACAATGGCGACCCCGCAGCCGAGGACTACGGCGAGATTATCAGTTGCTATCCGGTAATAAAGGCGTTGGTAAACTATCGTCTGGCGCACGAACTGTTTTTGCTGGGAGTGCCGCTCATTCCGCGAATAATCAGCGAGATGGCTCATTCTGAAACAGGAATCGACATTCACCCGGGAGCAACGATTGGCGAGTACTTCACCATCGATCACGGAACGGGCGTGGTAATCGGCGCAACCTGCATCATCGGAAACAACGTGAAGCTTTATCAGGGCGTAACGCTCGGCGCAAAGAGTTTCCCGCTCGACAAGGACGGAAATCCGATAAAGGGCATTCCTCGCCACCCAATTCTCGAAGACGATGTGGTTGTGTATTCAAACGCATCAATCCTTGGACGAATAACCATAGGACGAGGAGCGGTGATTGGAGCAAACGTCTGGGTTACGCAAGATGTTGAGCCCGAAGCAAAGAGAGCAAATAAAATCAAATAACGAAATACGTAAAAGCAAAATAGAAAATGGAAGAATTTGAAATGATTGCCAAGACATTTGAAGGTCTGGAAGAAGTATTGGCTAAGGAGTTGACTCAACTTGGAGCCAACGAAATTGAGATAGGCCGCAGAATGGTGGCTTTCAAAGGTAACAAGGAACTTATGTACCGTGCCAACTTTGCTTTGCGTACGGCAATCAGAATTCTCAAGCCTATAAAGCATTTCAAGGCAAAGAGTGCCGAGGATGTTTACGATGCAGTGAAATCAATAGAGTGGAGCGACTTTCTGAACAACAAGACAACATTCGCCATCGATGCCGTTGTCTTTTCAGAGGAATTCCGCCACTCAAAGTTCGTTGCATACAAGGTTAAGGATGCCATTGCCGATTATTTCCGCGAGAAGACGGGCGACAGACCAAACGTTCGCCTGAGCAATCCGGATATTCAGCTTAACATACATATTGCCGAAGACAAGTGTACCCTCTCGCTCGACTCATCGGGCGAAAGTCTGCATCGCCGCGGCTACCGTCAGGAGGCTGTAGAAGCTCCTCTTAACGAGGTTCTTGCAGCCGGAATGCTGATGATGGCTGGCTGGGACGGCTCAACCGACTTTATCGACCCGATGTGCGGTAGCGGAACTCTCCCTATCGAGGCTGCGCTCATGGCTCTTAATATCGCTCCGGGCGTTTTCCGCAAGGGATTTGCGTTCGAGAAGTGGCCTGATTTCGACAAGGAACTCTTCGAGAGCATTTATAACGATGATTCTCAGGAAAGAGAATTCAATCACCATGTTTACGGCTATGATATTAAGAATCAGGCTGTTGAGATTGCAACCCGAAACGTTAAGGCTGCCGGTCTGAGCAAGTACGTTACAATTATGCAGCAGGATATCGCCGACTTTGACGAGCCAAGAGAAAAGGCTCTGATGGTAACGAATCCTCCTTATGGCGAGCGAATTTCTTCGCCAGACTTGCTTGGCTTGTACAAGACTATCGGCGAGCGTCTTAAGCACGAGTTCAAGGGCAACGATGCTTGGATTTTGAGTTATCGCAAGGAGTGCTTTGACGAAATCGGACTGAAAGCCTCAACACGTATTCCGCTCTTTAACGGCGCGTTGGAGTGCGAGTTCAGAAAATATCAGATGTTCGACGGTAAGATGAGCGACTTCCGCGGCGAAGGCGGCGACATCAAGACCGACGAGGAGCGTCGTCGCAACCGCGAGCGCAAATTCCGCGCAAAGCGCGAGTTCAACCGTCGTGGCGACGAGAATCAGGAGGAGACAGAAGGCGTTCACGGACATCATCTGCGCGGCAGAGACAAAGACAGCTTCCGTCCACGCAAGCTGAGATACAACAGTGAAGAGGGCGGCGAGCGCAAGTTCTCGAGAGACAGAGACAGAAAAGGCGGATTCGACCGTAAGGGAAAGTCTGATTTTAAGCGCGGAGGCGGCTTCAAAAAAGATTTTAAGAAAGATTTCAAGAGAGGCGACAGAAAATCATTCGGTCGCGGCAGAGAGGACGAGGATTAAATTAGTGTTGTGATGATGAAAAAGGTAGCGATAATTCTATTCTGTCTCATGGCTTCGATGAATGGCATGGCTCAAACAAAAAAAGCGATAACTCTTAACGATGTTATTCCCGGAGGAACAAACTTCAGAAATCTTCGACCTGAATACGTCTACACCGCTTGGTGGGGCGACGAATGTGTTGAACTGACGGTTGATGCGTGCAGCAAGGTTGACAAGAAGACCGGTGCGCACTCTACCCTCTTCGGAATAGACAAGATAAACCGCATTCTTGAGAAGAACAAGACCGGAAAAATCCGCAACTTGCTCTACGCTGCTTTCCCTTACGGAAAGAAGACTCAGGTGTTGGTTACTAACGGAAAGTTCTACGCCTTGGTCGATTGGACAAAGGAAACTGTTGTTAAAGAGATGATTCTGCCGGCAGGCGCATCGGCTTTCGAATTCTGCAAGGAATCGGGCTGTTTCTCGTACGTTAGCAGCGACAATATTTTTGTTGTAGACAACGGTGGAAATTCTCATCAGGTAACAACCGATGGCTCGCACGACTTGGTTTACGGACAGAGTGTTCACCGCAACGAGTTCGGCATTGAAAAGGGCACGTTCTGGAGTCCGAAAGGCAGTCTGATGGCATTTTATCGCATGGACCAGAGCATGGTTCCCGATTATCCGCAGGTTGATATAAGCACACGCATTGCAACTCTCGTTCCCGACAAATATCCGATGGCGGGCTGCAAGAGTCATGTCGTTAGCGTTGGAGTCTTCAATCCGGCAACCGACAAGACCGTTTATCTGAAGACTGGCGACGGCATAGACCGATATTTTACAAATATCAGCTGGAGTCCAGACGAGAAGAGCGTCTTTGTTATCGAACTTAACCGCGACCAGAATCACGCTCAGTTGGTTCGATACAACGCATCAACGGGCGAAAAGGAGGCCATTCTCTTCGACGAGAAGCACGAAAAGTACGTAGAGCCATGTAATCCAATTATGTTCCTGCCTTGGAACAGTGGCCAGTTCATCTATCAGACAAGAAAGGACGGATACAATCATCTTTATCTGTATAATGCTGATGGTAAGTTTGTTAAGCAACTCACATCTGGCAAGTTCGAGGTTAAGGAAATCTGCGGATTCAACAACGCGACAAAGGAAGTATTTTATGTAAGCAACGAAATCAGTCCGTTAAAGCAGAATGCTTTCGCCCTTAACGTGAACACTTTGAAGAAGCGTCCGCTCGGCGATGCCGAAGGAATCCACACCGTGGCTTTGTCGGAAAGCGGAAAGTTCATCACAGACAAGTATAACTCGGCAAAAGTTCCTTTCAAGGCAGATATCATCAATACTGCTACAGGCAAACAGCGTAACATCTTTACCGCTGCCGAGCCGATGAAGGATTACGA
>JBGUGY010000310.1:0-4577 GCA_045111775.1 Bacteroidaceae bacterium
TGCGTTGATGCTCATTGCAGCACCAGTCTTGTTAGCATCGAGTCCAGAACGGCCAACAACAACAATCTCGTTAAGCTCCTTAGAGTCTTCCTTCAGGTTGACTTTCAGAGTCAAAGCCTCTCCCAACTGCAGGTAGAGATCGTTGTACACCTTGGTTTCGTAACCAACATACGAAATCTCGACCTTGTAAGGACCACCGGCACGCATACCCTGAATGTCGAAACGACCGCTCAGGTTGGTAGTCGTACCATAATGTGTTCCAGAAGGAACGTGTACAGCCTGAATGGTTGCGCCAATAACAGCCTCTCCTTCAGTTGTAACTTTTCCGGTAATGCCAGAAGTTGTAACCTGTGCCACCGCACTTACAACGCAAAAAAGCATTACGCCAAGAAATGACAGAAATCTTTTCATTTTTACCTTAATTTGTTTACGTTACTTTTATAGTATCTTTATCCGCTACAAAGATATTACATATATACAATTCAAACAAAAAAGCGTTGGATTTTTTTTCTAATCCAGCGCTTTTTTTATATTGTCACATGCCGCTCCAATCGCTTAGAGTGTATGCCTTCTCCACAAAATTCTCAATCCAATCGGGAACGTTGCAGAAGAAATCGATGCCAGTACGCTCCTCGAGCTCGTCGATAGAACATGCCGAACCGCGACGCAGCTCCTTCAGGAACGAGCTGCTTGTGTTGGCATAGTCCTTGTGCTCCATCCAGAAGCCGATAGCCTTTGCCGTGCCGTCTGCCGACAGCGACAAAACCGCTATGTAGTAGTACTTTGGCACAACCATATCGATGCGGCTTCCGTTTGTGGTGCGAAGCGATACCGAGCCGTTGATGCGGTCATCGATAGTGCCTCCCTTAACCACATAGAGCGTGTCGCCGGCGCTACAACTGCGTCCCCAGTCGCGAACGCGGTCTTCAATCTCGCCCCAATATTCGCTGTTGAAGTTGCCGTTCATCGGCGACATATTGGTCATGTAGAACGTCTGGACGTTTGCCTCGCGCGAGTAGAGTCGCTCTGCCGAGCCAACAAGATGACCGCGGTTGTATCCCTTGAAGGTCTGAATATCAATCTGATATTGCGGCTGGCTGTTGTAGTAAGGGTCTGCGCCCCACTCGTCTGAACGACCAACTTTCTGCTTGTTGAGATAGTTGTCGTAGCGATATGCCACCCACTGCGAATGGTTGGCAGACTTGTTCCACTCAAGAGCGTAGTTCAGCTCGCCGTCGCCCGTGTAATGAGTTATGTAGTCGTTGCCATTGTTGAGTGCCGGAATCTCCCATCTGCGTGCAGAAGGGTCGGCACTTTTGTTGGCATTTACATTAACATCTGACTTCTCGATGCTCGTCTTCCTCACATCGTCATCATCTCCACACGACACCATCGCTACAGCAAGGAATGCGAGCGGGAGGAGCAGATATTTAGCTTTCATAACTTATCTTTTCTGTTTTTGAGATTATCTTTTCTTTGCAGATGCTGCCTTAACAGCGTAGAGGCTTGCATCGTCGATAAGAACGCTCTTGCCCGGCTTCTTTGAGTTCATGACAACAAGGCAGAGCTTTGTCTCTTTTTCGAGAGTGAAGGTATTGCTTACCTCCTTCCACTCGTCAGAAGAATCCACATAGATGTTTGGGTAAACGTAATTTACCTTATTTTCTGCATCTACAGTTGCATAGCCAAGCTCGATAGAAGCGTTAACGCCAGCCTCTGCCGACTTGTAGAATACTGTGAACTTATATGTTCCTGCAGCAAGAGTCATCTCGGCAGATGCAAGACGCTTGTTTCCAGTTGCGCCCTCGACCAAGACTGAGTAATTGCCTGACTTAGCTGTTGTGCTCTGAGACAGAGTTGCGCTACTTGCTGTTGATGCGCTCTTCCAGCCTGTTGGAAGTCCGTCAGCCCAAGTTTCGAAACCGCCGTTTGAAAGCAGATTCTCACCTACTGGGTCTGGTGTTGGCTCTGGAGTTGGGTCTGGAGTAGGCTCAACTGTTCCGCCGTTAAGAGAAACAATCTTGCTGCCCTGAGCGAACTCTGGAGTCTCCTTGTAGAGAGTAAGCTTACCAAGAACAACGACCTTGTCGCCAACCTTAATCTCGTCATCAGCCTTAAACTTCTCGCCGTTTACGCTGTAACCACGGAATACCTCGAGCTGAGTTGGAGTCTTGCCATCGTCAGAGATGTAGTAAGTTGAGTTTCCGTAGCTGCCAGTATCAATATTATCAATCTGAGAGATGATACCAGAAACATAAACCTCGTCTGTAGTATAAGTGCCAGCCTTGATTATAGCAAGAGCCTTAGCCACGTTGTAAGGACTTGCAAGTGTACCCTCGCCAGTTGGCTCAACAGTTGGAGTTGGGTCTGGTGTTGGAGTTGGGTCGTCGGCAACAGGAACGCCGGCCTTTACAAGTAAGTTCTCGAGCTCCCAAGTTGAGCATTCAGCCTGCTTTTCGCCACTCTTGTAAACGAAAGCGAAGACAACCCTCTCTTTGTTTACCAAACCTTCAGGAAGAGCGATTTCCTTTGTCTTGAAAGTCCAGTCGCTTGCCTGCTCAGGAGCAAAGCCTAGGTCTGTCCAAGTAGCCTTGGTTACATCGCCTGCATAGTCGGTACTTGCTAGAATTCTGTGATTAGCCTTCAAGTCAGCCTCTTCTTTTGAGCCGTAGCGTACAACATAGTCTACACTAAGATAAGCGGCATTCTCGGTTGTAGTTGTGTTTACGGCTGGAGAAACAAGCCAAGCCTCGGTTGCTGTGTACGACTTGTCGTCGGCATTGTAGCCCGAAGCCTTTGCGTATGTTGAGCCCAGCGACCACGCAATACCATTTACCGTAATGGTATTGAAGTTATTCTGCAACGAAGCGTTTTTGTAAGGCATCGGATAAGCAGCGGTTGGGTCGAAATTCAACTCGTATGGAGCTGGAACATCGCTGCACGAAGCAACAGCAGCAGCCAAGCCAACCATTGCAAGTATTTTTGAATAAAGTTTCATATATCTTCAGTTTAATGTTATTTTATTTTCTCTATATCGTCTTCAGAAATAAGCTGGAACTGCCAGCTGCTGTTGTAGCGCGAAAGGATTCCCTGCATGTTGAGCCATCCTTCGGGCAGCAGATTGTTGGCAAATGTCGCGCTCGAACTTGTATAGAGCAGAATCTTTGTACTCTTGTCGCTGAACAAGATGTTGTTCTCGACCGAATATGTTGTTGCGCTTTCCTTGTGCGCATACATCGTGAATCCGTCAGCCTCCTTAATCTTAACGGTTTTCAGACTAACGAGCATTGGCGAAAGTTTTGAAAGGTCGCCCTTCTTCACATCGTCGGCTGTAAGTTCGCGAGCCTTAACATTGTCGACGTTAGCCTTGCCCACCTTTTGGATGTGCTTTGTCATAGACGGCAGGCACATTGGTCCGATGCGCTGTGTTGGGGTTGCGCTGGCTGTAACGTACGGCTCGCCAATCTTTGGGCATTGACCGTATCCGCCAATGTAAAGACCTTTGAGGCTGATGCGTACAACCTGACCAATCGGGAAGATTGTGTACAGATTGCTTACGCCCTTTATTCCGATGTTTATTCCCGGAACGGTTGTATTAACAGTTCCGTCCTCGTTCATTTCCTGAATAACCATAACCTGGTAGAGGTTTCCGGTGATGTCGCTACTTGTAACGATGCCCTCTACAACCAAGTCCTCGTTAATCAGCGTATGACCCGAATTGGAAATTATGCTGCTGTACTTGCTGCGCACCTTGCTGATGGTTGTGTTCGGAGTGCCCACGTTCTCAGCCGTAAACTTGTCGACAGAAACTGGCTCATCTTCGAAATCGTTCATACAAGCCGTGCTGAGCAATCCTGCAAGCAATATTATAAAATATTTCTTCATACTCAAAAAAGATTAAAAACGAAGACCAAGGTTAAGAAATGCGTTCAACGAATTTGCATACCAGCAGTATGGGTTCTTCGAGAACACGAATGTGCTCTTGTTTGCACGGTTCTGCTCGTATCCGCCGGTCTTCAGGTTAGTGTTGTTCAGCAGATTGTTTACCTGCAAGTTTACGCTAAGACGCTTTCCGTGAGGCAAGCGGAACTGATGGCCTACAGAGGCATCGAGCATGAATCCGCCCTTGCACTTAGTCTGGGCATCGGTATAGCTTGCCAGAAGTTCGCCTGTCTCGGCATCATATACGTTCTGTCCCTCCTTCTTTGCCACGTCGAAGGCATCGGTAAGCTGACCAGTATTTGTGTTTACAGATGTCGATGCGTTCAAATCGCTCATCTTTACAGTCTGATAGCCGATGTTATCCATCACACTACCGATGCGGTTGTAGACAGAAGCATCGATATAAACGCGGTCGTAGTAGTTGAGGTTAGCACTCAGATACCAGCCCTTGATGTTGTAGTCGAGTCCTACGCTGAGAGCTGTGAGCGGAGTGCTTCCGACATGAAGTCCGTCCATGAACACGCGCATCTGCTGGTTCTCACCAGTTACAGGATTCTTCCATGTGTTCAGGTTAGCGTATGTCTCGCCGTCTGAGCCTTCGTATGCCAGACTTGCCTCTGGGTTGTTGGCATACT
>JBGUGY010000311.1:0-8933 GCA_045111775.1 Bacteroidaceae bacterium
GTAGAGGAGATTGCAACCCTGAAAAAGTCGGATGGCGTTGCGCTCAATCCTAAGCATATCTATATCGCCGGATTCTGGTCGTATGGCGGCAAGCCTATAAAGATTAAGAACGTGTTCCTTACTAACGACAAGGACGCAACCGGACCATCAACTGGCATCAGCGAGGTTGAGGCTTTGCCAGACTGTGGCGACGGCGTAATCTACAATCTTCGCGGTCAGCGAGTAGTCAACCCAACTCCGGGAATCTACATCAAGAACGGTAAGAAAATAGTTATAAATTAGGTTAATATTATTATGTAAAAGTGAAAGAAGAGAGTCATCGTTGCCGAGGCTCTCTTCTTTTCGTTATGAGTGTTGTTGTTATGAGCATACAAAGGATGGAAATTAGCAGAAAATGATGTGTTCCATCTTCTTCTTTATTGATTCTGAGCACTTTTCGAATGGCAGAATGTTGGATTTATGAACGTAGCCCACAAATTTTTGCTCATATTTCAGCGTTACTCTGTACCAATCGCTGTCTTGGCATGGCGTAAAGAAGAAAATCTGATTCTTCTGAATCTTTGCAACAGGTTTTGATGTTGCGCTCTTCTCTTTTCTTACATATACATATCCGTTCTTGCTTTTGGGCACGCAAGGCATCAGCAGATAGTTCCTTTCGCTTGCCAGACTTCTTCCGTTGGAGTCGTAAACGCCGACAAACGGGTCTATGGCTGGTCGCTCTATTGAAATACAAAAATAAAGTCTTTGCTTGTCGATTGTTAATGCAACAACAGAGTCCAACGGATGTCCATAACTGAAAACTCTTGCTTTTTTTACGGCATTGTAAATGTATTCCTTGTTTTTATTAAGCAATAGCGATTTTCGGGAACAAACGTCATAGTTTATGGTTATGTTGTTAGCATTGCTGCGAAATAGCTTTTCGTAGAATATTCTAACACAGTCCCTACATGTCGATTGTTCAATATTAGCATCGTCCCCTGCGTAAATCTCCTTGACTGGCTCAGAATCATTTTTTACTGTCGATACATAAAAATCAATCTCATGACCGTTTATACTTATTGACAGGCAAGATATATTTTTAGGATAGTAGCCCGTTGAGACATCGCCTTTATTTATTGCCTCGTATATGTATTTCTTGCTTTTGTTAAAGCGCAAAGCCTTGCACGAGTAAACCCTGTAAACAACTTGCAGACTTCCGTTTGGGCGCTCAAAAACCTTATCATATAGTCTCTTCACCCTTTCTTTGCAGATGTTCTGTGCTACAGAAAAAGTGCAGCACAAGAAAATCAACAAAGAAAGGATTATCCATTTTCTCATCTCCTCTACAATTTAATCAATGCTTTCTTTGCCCATTCAACCATCTTTACTTCATTTTCCGTAAAGTCCTCGGCTGACGCCTTCCATGTTGAATCAGGCATGTACCAGAAAAACTGGCTGAAATATTCGTTCAGTTTTGCATCCTTGAACACATATCCGCGGTGAGCGTAAGGCAGATTGCGCAGAAGGCGCTGTTCTGATGGTGTCAAGAACTCGGGTGTTTCAATATTGCCGTTCGTTTTGTGCTTGTAGGCATATTCTTCCGAAATCCAAACGTCGTTGCGGTCGTAAAACTCGCCAATTTTCATCGCTTTGTTTTCCTTGTAGTATATATTGTCTACAGCAAGAATCTTCAGGTCGCTTGTTGGACTGAAATTCTTGCAACTCCACTCTATAGCACCGTTTCTGATGGCTATTTCTTCGCCGTTTGGAGTATTGCGTAACTTGCCGAATCCTTTGGTTACGTTGTAGTTCCCTCCGGCAAAAGGACCTTGAAGGAAGAAATGCTTTGCCGTCTCCGGAACGGAAATGCAGAGCGTGAAATCGTCAATCTTTCCGCCTGCCCATCGTGCGGCAGGAGTGAGCCAGTATGCCACGGTAAAGGCATCGAACTGACCGCCGCCCTCGTCGTATTTGTAGGTGTGGTGAATGTGGTTTTCGCCCGGCTGGAAAGTTGCCTCGAAGTAGTAGACATGGGCGTATGGGGCAAGTTCCTTTGTCTCTTTGTTTTGCAGACCGTTATCCCAAGCACCTTCGGCAATCTCATGGTAGTCTTTACCGCCAAGAACCCATTTCGACTTGTCTACCGGAAAATGTGAGTAGTCAAGATATTTGGTTGAGTCTTTCTCGTTAGTAAGCACAAAGGCATATTCGTTCGAGAAATTTACAGGCTTGCCATTCATCTCAATCTTGAAGTCGTGAATGTTTGGATGTCCCGTATTTGCTTTTTCCGGAACATGTGCCCACGAGTCTTCAATCTTGGCTTCGAATCCCATTTTTATGGTCTGTGCTTTTGACGACGAGTTGACGAATACATAGTCTACATCGACGTATGTTTGGTTATTGTCGTTTAGTTGGATGGTGAGTTTCTCCTTTGCAACTTTTACTGTGGTGTTTGATATTGGCACCAGATGATTTCCGCTTATGTAAAATCCGCCATCGTTGGCGTAAAGTACGGTAGCAAGAGATGACAGCATTGCACACGCAATAGTGCGAAAAAGATTAGGTCTCATTGTAGTAAAGTGTTAATTTTAGTTCTTAAATAATGGTTGATGTTTGTTGTTTTCGTGGCAAATATAGTTGTATATTTTTATCTGAAGAAAGTTTTCGAGGAAATTTATTTACTTTTCTTTTTTTTGTACGATTTTGTGATTTTTTAAGATGTATCTATCTGTTGTGGCACTCCTTCAGAGTGTTTGCCGTTGATGATGCCAAATGCCGCAGGTAGTTCCGACCTACGGTTGCAGAACGGAGATGCCTTCTGCGTCTATGAACTATAACTCGTTCTGCCGAATTCGCAATTTGGCAGCATCAAAAAACGCGAGTTTGCAACTCACATTGTCGCTATGCGACAAAAAGTTATGTGCGTAATGTTCTTTGCGGTGGGAATTTTTGCGTCCCTTTGGTAGCAGGCGACCAGAGGTCGAGCGGCAAATTCGGCAGAATCAAGGGGCTATGCGGCAATCTTCTGCAAACTCAGAGCTAATTGAATTGATAGGATTTTAGGCGAACCACCATCGAACCTTTTGGCTCACCTTCGGCTTACTTCCATGTACCCTGGATGTACCCTGGATGTACCTTGGACGTACCTTGGATGTACCTTGGACGTACCTTGCCACTATTTTGTGTTTACCAAAAGACAAAATAGTCCCCTTTTTCTACAATTTTGAATTATTAATTATGAATTGTCAATTGTCAACTGTCAACTGTCCATTGTCAATTATGATTTTTTCAATTTTCAAATTTCAACTTCCTCAAAGTTTTTACATAATGTAATTTATGCGACAAAAAAATGCGTCGGCAACAAATTGCTACCGACGCATCCGATTATAATGCTATTTCTTGTTCAGTTCCTGTTTCTTTTTGTCGAGTTCCTTCTGCTGCTTGTCAAGCTTGTCCTGCTGTTTCTTCAGCTTTTCGAGCTCCTTTCGCTCCTTGGCTTCCTGTTCGCGCTTCTCCTTGTTAGCCTTGAACTCGTCTTTTATTGCCTTCTCCTTCAAGTACATCTCGCCCTTGAACTGTTCAGAATCGTCCTTCATCTTTTCCTTTTCAATCTTGGCGCGTTCCTCAATCACGGCAACCTTAGTCTTGTAGGCTGACTGCTTTTTAGCCTCTTTCTTTCTCTGCGGAGCAACTTCCGGAATGTTCTTCGGCTTTTCTTCCTTCTTCTCAGCCTTGTTTTCTACCATCTTTGCTCCCTTCTCCTTTACTGGCTTAGCCGATTTGTCAGCCTTTGCCTTTGGAGCGGTGTAGCCTACCTCGAACTGGAAAGATGAGGCTGGCATTCCGTTGGTGTTGTAGAGCGATAGGATAGGGTTGTCGTCCCACGCATAGCGCACGCTCTTAGGCTGCTTTACGTCGGGGCACGAAAGAGTTACCGTCTTGCCGTCTGAGTTGGCATCTGCCTTGTAGTAGAAGCCGCTTTCGCCAGCCAGTTCGAAGCCTCGTAGCGAGCCTTTCTGAACATCCTCGCGCATGAACGACAGAACTACCGTTCCGTTCTTTGCTGCCTTAACATCCTTAACCACAGGACCTTCGGCAATCATCTTATCTTTTTTGTATACAAGTCGCTCAATCTGAAGGAATACGCGCTCTGCAACGTCGCGTTTTTTCAGAGGGTGAATGTCGTTCCACTCGCCAAGACCGAGAGCCGTTGCAAGGGCAGCATCAGGAATAAGCGTGCTTGCCTCGCGCTGTGCGTTGCGCAGAGCCGCCCATTCGCTGTCGAAAGGCTTGTCGTGCGTCTCCATAAAGTTGGCAAGCTGAACGATGATGAATGGGTTAGAATAGCCCTGACGTTTGCGCCAGTCGGCAACCATCTTCTGCAAGAGGTCTGAATATTCGTTTGCGCGACTTGTGTTGCTCTCGCCTTGGAACCATACCGTTCCGCAGAAACGGAACTTGTTGAGCGGAGCAATCATTCCGTAATACAGACCAATTGGCTTGTACTGGAAGAATGTCTGACCGATTCGTGCAGGCATTCTTGAGCCTATCTTGTGTCGCCAGTTCTGCGAGAGGGTAATCTCGTAGCCGTTGTTGAACGTGAGCTTGTATGGCTTCTCTCTTACGAAACTTGGCTTGCCTTGATAGCTAATAACGCGCACCGCGATGATGTTTTTGCCGGCGCGAAGCAAGTCTGGTCTCACCTTGTATATTCGCGGCGGATACTGATATCCTGTTGAGCCAACGCATACGCCGTTTACATAAACGCTGTCGGCATCGACAATGCAGCCCAGCCTGAGCACTGCTTCCTTGCCTGCGCATTTCTCCGGAACGTCTATTTCCTGACGCAGCCAGTGCGAGCCGTTCACAATCTTGCCGTCGGGTGCTCCCCAGTCGCTGAACATATCAACCATTTCCCATTTGTTGTCGTCGAAGTAGAGCGATGTCCATTCGGTCAGTCCGTGGTCTGTTTCGTTCAGGATATTGTTCCAAGTGCGCATCTTTTCGGCCTCCTCCTTTAGAGTCTTTTCGATATAGCCGTTCTGATAGCATTTGTCGGCTTCTTTACGGTAAGCCGGATAGTTCTCGAGTGCGTCGTAGTGCATCCAAGCCTCGATAGGAGAGCCTCCCACGCTCGAGTTTACGATGCCCACCGGAACGTTCTCGCTTATGTTGATGTTCATGCCCAGATAGTAGCAGAGTGCCGACATCTCGGGAGCGTTCTTTGGGTTGAGCTCCTTCCAGTCGCACGCCTTGAAATCGTTTTGCGGCTCTCTGAAGTTGAATGTAAGCGGAATCTTAACGTATCTAACGTTAGTGTTCACGATACTGTCCATGTCCTTCTTGTAGAGGTCGGCTGTGCGTCGCATCGGCAGTTCCATGTTGCTCTGTCCCGAACACAGATAAACATCGCCAATAAGGATGTTGTTTACCTTTATGTCGTTTACCAAAAGCGTGTACGGACCGCCAGCCTTCATTGCCGGAAGTGATATTTCCCATTCGCCGCTTTCGCTTGCAATGGTCTTCACTTTCTTGCCGTTAAGTGCGATGAAAACATTTTCCTTAGGGTCTGCCCAGCCCCATATTCTGATTTCTGCATTCCGCTGTATCACCATATTGTCTGAGAATATCTTTGGCAAGCGGACGGTGGCGTTTGCAACTAATGCTGACAGAAGCAAAGCCAAGGAAAGGAATGCTTTTTTCATATTAAAAATAATTAACGTTATCTTGTAATCAAGTGCAAAGTTAGTCATTATTAGCGTAATGGCAAAAGCTTGTACAAACAAAAAGTTCTCAACTTCACAGTTGAGAACTTCTTTTAACTCTTTTTCCAATCTTTTTTACCTTATTAATCCAAATGATATTTTAATTTACACTTAGTTCTTCTTTAAAAGCAGTGCAAAGATAATACTATCTGTTGGAAACTGCAAATAAAATTGACGGAATTTTTCAAAAATAATGTTTTTTAACACTATCGTTCGTTGTTTTTTAATGATTTTAACAATTCAGGCCACTTGTCTGAAAGTTCCTGCATTGAGTGCAGAAGAAGGTTCGCACCCTCGCATAGCAGAACGCTGTCGGGCAGCGGACCTGTGTTTACGGCAACCGTAAAGATGTTTGCCGCCACTCCAGCTTGAACACCAAGCGGAGCGTTCTCTACAACGATAGCCTCATTAGGCTTTATGCCAGCCTTCTGAAGTCCCATCAGATATGGCTCTGGGTTTGGCTTGCCGTACTTTACGTCGAAGGCTGTAACCATCTTGTCGGATGTAAAGATGCCAGGGAAGTGCGTGTTCAGTCTGTCGAGCAGAGATTTCTGTCCGCTTCCTGTTACCAGAACGATTTGCAGGCCGTCGGCCTTGATTTTGTTCAGCAGCTCGGCAGCTCCGGGCATCGGACCAGCCTGTGGGCACTTGTTGAATACTTCTGTCTTCCAAGCATAAATCTGCTGCTTCTCTTCCTCGGTTGCATCGCGCCCCCATGTGCGCTGTGCCAGAATGTTGATTGTGCCGGCTCCCGTTCTGCCTTCGTGCATGTAAGCCTCTTCCTTTGTCATGGGCAGACCGTACTTCTTCATTCCTTCGCTCCAAGCAAGGGCATGGTTCGGCATCGAGTCGAACAGTACGCCGTCCATATCAAAAAGTACGGCTTTGAGGTTCATCTCCTCAAAGCCGTGTTTTTTCATATAATCTGTTTTTTCTCTCTTAAACATATATTATTTTAGTTTTTCCTGAATAGCCTTGCTTTCTGCTTCGTATCCCGGCTTGTTTAGGAGGGCAAACATGTTCTTCTTGTAAGCCTCTACGCCCGGCTGGTTGAAGGTATTTACGCCCAGAACCTCGCCGCTGATGCCGCAGGCCTTCTCAAAGAAGTAGATTACCTGACCGAGATAGTACTCGTTAAGCACAGGAACAACAAGACGCATGTTAGGAACGCCGCCGTCTACGTGTGCAAGCTGAGTTCCGAGCTCTGCCATCTTGTTAACCTCGTCGATGCGCTTGCCTGCAAGGAAGTTCAGACCGTCAAGGTTCTCCTCATCTGAAGGAACGGTGAGCTTCTTGCATGGCTCTTCGATAGATATTACTGTCTCGAAGATTGTTCTTTCGCCTTCCTGAATCCACTGTCCCATAGAGTGAAGGTCGGTTGAGAAGTCTACTGCTGCAGGGAACAGACCTTTCAGTTCCTTGCCCTCGCTCTCGCCGTAAAGCTGCTTCCACCATTCGTTCATGTAGTGAAGTTTTGGCTGGAAGTTAACGAGTATCTCAATCTTCTTGCCATCTGCATAGAGAGCGTTGCGAACGGCAGCGTATAGAGCCGATGGATTCTCTTCGAAAGGAACGTTTGTTGCTGTTGCCTTCTCCATCTCGGCTGCACCTGCAACAAGCTGTTCAATATCGAAGCCAGCCACTGCGATAGGAAGCAATCCTACTGGAGTGAGCACAGAGAAACGACCGCCCACGTTGTCTGGAATAACGAATGTTGTGTATCCCTCCTTGTCGGCTGTTGTGCGTGCTGCGCCCTTCTTGGCATCAGTTACGGCAACGATAACCTTGCGAGCCACGTCCTTGCCTCTCTGGTCTTCGCACTGCTTCTTAAGCAGACGGAAAGCGATGGCTGTCTCGGTTGTTGTACCGCTCTTAGATATGTTGATTACACCGAATTTCTTGTCCTTCAGATATTCTGTCAGCTCGGCAAGATAGTCCTCGCCGATGTTGTTGCCGGCAAATACGATTGTCGGATTCTTCTTGTCCTGAACAAGCCACTGGAAGCTGTTGCCCAATGCCTCGATAACGGCGCGTGCGCCAAGATAGCTACCGCCGATACCTGCAACAACAACTACCTCGCAGTTCTCGCGAAGCACGTTTGCGCAAGCCTTCAGGTCGGCAATGTGCTGAGCAGTTATTGATGATGGCAAGTGAAGCCAGCCCAAGAAGTCGTTACCCTTACA
This sequence comes from Bacteroidaceae bacterium, assembly GCA_045111775.1. GTDB lineage: Bacteria > Bacteroidota > Bacteroidia > Bacteroidales > Bacteroidaceae > Ga6A1. Next base: position 7,928 of record JBGUGY010000311.1, read on the forward strand.
TGTGCCGTTCTCGAGTGCTTCCATGGCAGCCTTTACCTTTGGTTCGTATGACTTGATTTTCTCTACTGATACGAAAGGCGTTGCCTTGCTGATGTTTAAACTAATATTTTTCATATATGCAGTATTAAAATATCTATACTTCTGATGAATTTGTTATGTGGCGCAAATTTAAGATATTTCTTCTTAAAAGTGCTCGTGTTATGTTAATTTTTTGGTAATTGTTGTCGGAAAGGATTGCATTTTGCTATAAAAGTATAATTCGCTTGCTTCGGCATCCGTTCCGGAGGGCAGGACATAAAAAAATACCGACGCCATTATCTGAAGGCGTCGGTAAGTAATTTTATTTCAATCTGTGGCGAGATATGCTCGTACAGAATATTGTACACGGCATCGAGTATCGGCATATTAACGTGATAGTGCTTGTTAATCTCCTTCATGCACTTCGTTCCGTAATAGCCCTCGGCAATCATCTCCATCTCAATCTGGGCGGTCTTTACAGAATAGCCCTTTCCAATCATCGTTCCGAATACGCGGTTTCGGCTGAAGTTCGAATATCCCGTAACCAGAAGGTCGCCAAGATATGCCGAGCTGATGATTTTGCGGTTCTCCATTGGACTAACCGTGTTTACGAATCGCTCCATCTCCTGAACGGCGTTTGATATCAGCACGGCTTGGAAGTTGTCGCCCATGCCCATGCCGTTGCATATTCCGGCACAGATGGCGTAGACGTTCTTAAGCACGGCTGCAAACTCAATTCCGAAGAGGTCGAGGTTTACTGATGTCTTGACGTATGGGCTTGATATGAAGTTGGCAAGGCATGTTGCCTTCTCCTCGTCCTTGCAGCCCACGGTAAGATAGCAGAGTCGCTCGAGAGCCACTTCCTCGGCGTGCGAAGGACCGGCTATCACGGCAAGATTCTCTTCCGGAACGCCGTAAACCTGATGGAAATATTCAGAAACAACCAGATTCTCGTCGGGAATGATTCCCTTGATTGCCGTAACGATGA
>JBGUGY010000312.1:0-3687 GCA_045111775.1 Bacteroidaceae bacterium
AGCCTTTCTGCTCCTCATGTGTTTGACATCACAAACTACGTCGTTCCCGGAAAGGACAACGAGATTGCGATAAAGATTTACAACGGAATAGAGAACGTGTGCGTTGGTCAGGATTCGCACTCGGTTACCGACCAGACACAAGGCTGCTGGAACGGAATCGTGGGCAGAATGTCGCTCGATGCGTATCCGATGGCATATATAAGTAATGTGGCAGTTTATCCTGATGTAGAGAACAAACTCATCGACATAAAGGTGAATGGCACGGCCAAGAAATTCAAGTTCGAGATTGACGGTAAGGCTGTTAAGTCAAAGAAACTGACAGACAGCACTTACCAGATTGTTCTTGGCGATGAGATGCGCCTTTGGGACGAGTACAATCCGAATGTGTACAAACTTGCCGTAATCAGCGGAAGCGACCGCTTCGAGACTGTCTTCGGAATGAGAAGCATAAAGGTCGATGGCACTCGCATCTTGCTAAACGGCAAGCAGATTTATGTGCGCGGAACGGTGGGCAACTGCTGTTTCCCGGAGACTGGCTATCCTCCAACCGATGAGGCTTCGTGGACGGCAATCTTCAAGAAGTGTAAGGAATATGGACTCAACACTATGCGATTCCATTCGTACTGTCCTCCTGAGGCGGCTTTCACGGCAGCCGACAAACTCGGTTTCTATCTTCAGCCCGAAGGTCCGTCATGGCCTAACCATGGCGTTAAACTCTACAACAAGCAGTACATCGACATCTATCTGATGGACGATACAAAGAGACTTGTCGAGGCTTACGGAAACCATCCGTCGTTCGTGATGCTATCGGCTGGAAACGAGCCTGCCGGCAGTTGGGTTAAGTGGTGCAACGAGTGGGTTGCCTACTGGAAGAAGACCGACTCACGACGCATATATTGCGGTGCCAACGTTGGCGGCGGATGGGCTTGGGACGATGGCTCTGAATATCACGTTAAGGGCGGCGGCCGAGGCTTGGACTGGAGCAAACGCAAGCCACATTCGGATGATGATTATCTGAAAGACATTCAGTTCCCGAGAAACTACAAGGGCAAAGAACCTAACAACTCGCCGATGATTAGCCATGAGCAGGGACAATGGTGCGCCTTCCCCGATTTGAAGGAGCGTTCGCAGTACACAGGTGCGTACAAGGCTAAGAATTTCGATATCTTCGAGGATTTGTTGCGCGACAACGGCATGGGCGACCAAGCCGAGAAATTTCTCTATGCCAGCGGAAAACTTCAGGTTTTGGCATACAAGTATGAGATGGAGCGCAACTTCCGCACAAAGGATTATGCCGGCTTCGTTCTGCTTGGCCTGAACGATTACAGCGGTCAGGGAACGGCTCTTGTCGGACCTCTGAACGTGCATTGGAAGGAGAAAGGTTATGTTGATGCCGACGAGTGGACAAACTTCTGCAACGATGTTGTTCCGTTGGCAAAATTTGCGAAATTTGTTTATAAGTCTGACGAGAAGATAAGCGTTCCGATAGAGATTTACAACGCAACTGGCGGCGACTTGACCGATGCCAAGGTTGAATACAATATCAGGTACAACTCTAAGGATGTTGATGGCGAACTGCTCTCGGCAACCATTCCGGCAGGAAAGAACAACGAGGCTGGCACGGTAGCGTTCGACCCTTCGTCAATCTCAACCGACGAGCTGAGCCGTGGCGTAAAGTGCACGCTCTCTGTTTCTGTCAAAGCAAACGGCAAGAGCTGGCTTAACAACTGGGAGTTCTGGGTTTATCCAAAGACTATCGAAATGCCAGACGCAAAGAACATCTATATTTCCGACACGCTCGACAACAAGGCTCTCGACGTTCTGAAGAAGGGCGGAAAGGTTCTTCTTACGGCAGCCGGAAAGGTTCGATACGGAAACGACATCCGTCAGGATTTCCTTCCTGTCTTCTGGAATACGTCGTGGTTCAAAATGCGTCCTCCACATACAACCGGAGCGTACATCGACACAACTCATCCGATTTACAACAACTTTGTAACCGACCGTTGGACTAACATCAACTGGTGGGAACTTGCAAACCGTGCTCAGGTTATGAACTTGTCTGAGTTCCCTATTGATTATCAGCCACCAATGCAACCAATTGACACATGGCATGTTAGCCGTAAGTGCGGAACTATAATCGAGGCGAACGTACTTAACGGAAAGTTGCTGATGACTACTCTTGATATTACGAAGAAGTTGGACGAGAGAGTCGTTGCCCGTCAGCTTCGCAAGAGCATCATAGAGTACATGAACAGCCGCGAGTTCGACCCAAGCATTAGGGTTGAGCCGTCGGTCATTACAAATCTCTATGAGAAGACAGCTCCGCCGGTGAATATGTTTACAAAAGATTCTCCCGACGAACTGAAACCAAAGATTAAGTAAAATAAAATGAAGGCTTGCAGAGTTTGATTCCTGCAAGCCTTTTTTTGTGTCTATTTTGTAGTAATGAAGTGGGAGAGAACGTTCGGGTTTCCTTCGGGATGCGTTCGGGATTTAGTTGAGTTGTCTTATTGTCTTTTGCTTGGGAGAAATGAGTGTTGCTATGATTACAAAGAAGCGGTCATGATAGAAAAACTTTCACAAGACCAAAACTTTGTTGTAAAAAAAATGAGGACGTATCGGCAAAAGCGACGCGCCCTCATTCAGTTATCTAAAAAACGTAAAAATTATTTCTTTTTAGTTGTTGTCTTCTTTGTAGTCGTAGTCTTCTTGGCTGTAGAAGTCGTTGATTTCTTTGTTGTTGTAGACTTCTTTGTAGTTGTAGATTTCTTAGCAGTAGAAGACTTAGCTGTAGAAGAAGTTGACTTCTTTGTTGTGGTTGTAGAAGTTGTAGTTTTTGCTGGCTCTTCCTTCTTTATCTCGCCCTTCTTGAACTTCATTCCAAGATTCATGCCGTCGTATTCCTTCAGGAGCGAAGTTATGGTCTGAACGGTTGAGTTGTTAACCTTTGAGCCGAGGAACTCGATGCCTGTCAGCACCTTGTCGGCATCGTAGAGCATAGAAAATTCATCGCCCGAAACGCTTACGGTTGTGGTTGATGAAATTCCAGTCATATCGTATGTAAGCGTAAGTTTATCGCCCGAAACGGTATATTTGCCGCTTGTCTGGTTCTTCTCGCCGATAGTCTTGTCGAAAGTACCGTCGCTCTTGAATGTGAAAGTCAGGTTGCCTTCCTTGATTCCAGCCTGCTTCAGATAGTTGTCGAATTTCTTCTGAGCCTGTGAACTGATAGCCGAGCCGGCCGCCTTTTTCAGAATATTGTCTGATTCGAGCTGAACTGCCGAACCTGTGAAAATCCATGTGCCCTCTAGTTGGTTGGCAGATACCGATGGAGTTGTAACCGCGCTCACAACCTTGTTGAGTATGTCGCCCAATTGTGCGTGCGAAAGGCTTGGCACGCAGAATAGTGCCACAGCCAAAAGTGTGCATTTAATCAATTTCATATTTGTGAATTTCAAAAATAAAATACCTTTATAGTTCGCAAAGTTACAAAAAAGGTTGAAACGACGAAGCATTTTCTGCGGATTAAAGCGTTCTTTGCGCAAATAAAGGCATATTACATCGTTATTTTTCGTACATTCGGTGGCTTTTTCTGTAGATGATTTTGTGTTTTTTCATGGTATATGGGCAAATAAATAGGATTATTGTGTTAAAAAATCTTTTTTTGTATAAAAAATAAGAAAAAAT
>JBGUGY010000313.1:0-8671 GCA_045111775.1 Bacteroidaceae bacterium
TGATGTTTTAGCGTGATGACCTCGAACTTGTCGCAGTCGAAGAACGAGAACATGTGTCCATGCACATAGAACACAAGCACCGAACCGGCACGGGGGAATGCCGTAAAAGGCATTTTTTCTTCTACATCATCGCCCAGCGAGAGGCAGAATTCGCGATATTCCTCAATGTTCATAATCTATTCTAACTTAAAACTTATGCCCGATTTCTTTGCCTGTTTCACCTGCAAATATCGCGGTATGTTGTAGGTTCTGCCATCCTTGCGAAAACGTGCGCCAGTCTGCTTAAAGAAGAACGACACGCCCGACTCCTCGCATTGGCGGCGGGTGTCGAGAACCCAGTCGTAGTCACATACGCGCGCATCGTTGCCCGACTCTCCGCCAACGGTTACCTTCTCGCACCAGCCAGCAAGTCCGCCACGAAAATCGACAGGCTCGAGCAACGGCTCGCAAATTACTGATTTGTGGCATATTGGCAGCGAACGGAACAGAGACAGGCGTTCGTCTACGCGACGTTGATTTTCCATTGTGCAACAAACAGTTACATTTTCGTAGCCGTCACCCCAATCGTCGGGCAGCGACTGGAGAATCCGCTCGGGACGCTTCGTCACAATGAAGAAGCTAAGGTCGCAGCGAAGCCTCATCATCTGCCACGCCTCGGCGCGCCATTCGTCAGCCTCTTCGATAAAGAAATCGGAGGTGAAGCACGTCCACATCAACGTTCCGGGCGGAATCTTCCATTCGCCCTGCCGCGTTCGTCTTACGGGCAGATTGAACAGAGACGTACGGCGCACCTCGTCGGGATTCTTGTCGAACTTGGCATCGCGACGGTAAACGTAGCAATGCTGGCAGCCCTCACTCTTTTTGTGGCATCCGTGCCACAAGTTCCACACAACGCCGTCCATCACTTTCTGAGGTCGAAATGCTGAATTATCGGCGGCGTAGGCGCAAGGTCGTAATAGTCCATCTCGGCAATCGGCATGCAGAAATATTCCATTTTGTCGTAACTGTCGTAAAGACGTGACAAGACGTCGTTATGCTCGTAAATCCAGCGTTTTGTGGCATCATCGACATCGAAACAGACCATTCCGGAACAGCGAACGGAGATGTCGCCCTCGCTTGCCAAAAGTTCGACATGCGGATTCTGCTTCAGCTCGCGATAGACGGCCTTCTGCGCCGACGTGGCGAAGTACAGCACGCTTTCTTCCTGCTTCATTATTCTGAACACGCGCAGCTTCGGAAGATTGTCCGAGCACGTTGCAAAAGCCACGTCTACATGACTCTGCAAGAATTGTAATGCCTTTTTCATCGTTTACTTAAATTTCTTCGATAACCTCGATATAAAAACTGAAGGGACGGAAGCCGTCGTTGCAACTAATCATGGCACTCATTGGATTTTGCATCCATCCGTCGTAAAAGTTGCCTTTGCCTTGCGAGAGCGACTCTACAAACGGGCGCATAGACTGCCATGCCGAAGGACACAATCCGTCGGGGCACTTGCCATCTGACGAAATCCATTGCTGACCTTCGCGCACATCGCAGGCATGCTCTATCGGATTCTCAAACCGCGCCATGAGGTCGGGATAAACGGTCTGGCGGACTGCCGTAATTTGTACTTTCTTCATCAGCTATTTTGTGAGAGTTGGAAAGCGGCAAGTCTTCCGCGAAGAAGAGTGCAGAGCACTTCGGGACTAACAGTCAGACCTTTGGCAGAAAACGAAATCTGTCCGTCGGCAAGTTCCTTTATCTTTTCGCGAGTAACGCAACCACCACTTTCGAGTATTCGGTTCAACTCTTCGGCTGATTTGAAATTCACGACAATATTACCGCCATCTGTCGAGAAACTATCGACATACGCATACTGAAAAGTCATTTTTCCGTCTTCAATCACGACTTCATCGGATGAAAGAACGGCATAAGGCTTCCCATGAATCTTGCTTCTCATAAAATTGAAAAGAGGATCAAGCATACAGACGCCAAACACAAATACGCCGATGCCATACAATTTGTTTGTCCATCCAATCACTATTATGCCGTAGAAATAAGCAGCCACACAAACGAGAAACAAAGCGAAAGTGCACAAAAAAAGAATTATGTTCAGATTCTGAGACTTGAAAATTCTAATATCTTCCATATTTTTTCAGTTATTTCATTATAAAAAATCCGACGAACACGGCAGAAATGCCGAGAATAACGCTACCGAGCGCATAAAGGCAGAAAGACTGATAGCAGCCCGACTGCAACAGCGCAAGACTCTCTTTCGAGAAGGTTGAGAACGTGGTGAATCCGCCGCAAAATCCGGTTACGAGAAACAGATTCAGCTGCACGGGCGAACTGAGGCGATGCAATCCTGCCCACAACATTCCGAAGAGCAGACAGCCTACGATATTTGCCGTCATCGTAGCCCACGGAAAATCCGAACTTTTTATGAACTGCGCCACCATGTAGCGAGCCATTCCGCCAAGGCAACTTCCTGCCCCGACGAGTAACAAATCCTTTATCATCGCCTTCTATTCTTCAACCTCACAACGTCTGAAGCCCATCTCCTCGGCCTTCTCCTTGTTCATCATAAAATAAGTTGCCTCGCCCTCGGTGCAGACCTCGCCCTGCGAGTTTGTTATCTCGGCATGGATAAACAGAAGGTTGCGCATCTGCTTAACGATGTTGGCGCGAATGGTGAGTTGCGGCTCGGTTGTAGGCACAGCCTTGCGGAACTTAACGCTTAGGTTGGCGGTGAATCCGCTCGTCTGCATCTTTCGCGTAACCACCCAGCCGCAAGTCTCGTCGATAAGCGTGCTCAGTATTCCGCCGTGCATCGTATCTACCCAGCCCTGAAAGTTGCGTTCGGGATGCCATTTGCTAACAATATAATCGCCGTCCTCGTAGAACTCCATGTGCAGTCCGAACGGATTCTTTGGGCTGCAACCAAAGCAGTTGTATTGCGGATGGTCGCACCACGGATTTATTATTTTCTTCATATCCATAAAAAAATCACTTTATTCAGCGTACAAAAATACACAGAATAAAGTGATTTCAATTAAATATTCGGAACGTTTTTTCTATGCTCCAAGCCATTTATTGCTCTTAGGCAAACGAGCCAGAATTACAACCACGATGTACGATATTAGAATTGAAATTGCAGAATAAGCCAGAATTCCAACAATTGCCGACGAAATATAACTGCCTGCCACTAACATAATTCCACGCACAACCATCATGTGCACCATGAAGACAGCATAACTCTTTGCGGCAAATTCCGAAACGATACGACCGAAAAGACCTTTACCATTCCAATTTACAGAACGTACAAGTCCGAAAAGTCCAATTGTCATGATTGCAACATTTGGAGTGCATGGCAGCCAGCCAAGTTCCAAATCGGGAACAGACGTTGCCGTTGGTATGCGCATGTTAAACAGATACGCTGTCGCTGCATATCCTGCAATAAACATCGGCAACGAATATTTTAGCGAAGGAGCACCGTATTTCTTGAAATAGAAGCCCAACACAAAATATCCTATAAAGCCAGAAAAGTAATAATGCATAGGATTTTCATTCCAGAAAGTCTCGCCCCAGATGCTTGGCCAAAAATGATGCGCGTATGGCACAAATGTTGAAATAAACCAAAATCCGAGATAAGCCTGCAAAACCTTTTTGCTGACATTTTCGAGCCATGGCGAAATGATTGGCGCAAGCAAATACAGTCCCGATAGTGTGTAAACATACCACAAATGTCCTATTCTGGTTCCATAATCTACAGGAATCATCATAATATTTGTAAGGAACTGAGTCAGACTACTGCCCTTTATCACAGCATAGCCCACGGCATACACCACGCACCAGAACAAAAACGGATACAATATTCTGGAAAAACGACGGTGGAAGAAATCGCCAAGAGACATTTTCACTGGCAACAATAAATATCCAGACATCAAAAAGAACAATGGAACTGACGTACGACACCAACTTACCATATATCCAACCACATAAGCTGAGCTGTCTCTTACAATTACCACATGATTGCTATCATCTTTTGTCTGATAATAGAAAACACCAACATGCAACAAGATGACCAAAAAACATGCTAAAACCCTCAATACATCAAGAGAAAAATCTCTCTCTTTCTTACCAATCATACTTTATTTTTTACGAATGAATTTTAATCTGCGACGCAAAGAAAATACTTTTTTCGTTTTTTTTAGTAAAATCAGCCAGAGAAAAATCCGTTTTTACACATTTTTCGACCATTTTTGCATATTTTTTTACACTTTGCAATGTTAGAAATGGAAATTCACCGTGCCTACAATGCCGTGGATATAAGTATTTTCAAAACTTGGATCGTACTTTTTGCGTACATTTGTGAGTCCGATGTTGCCCTCAACACCAATGCGCATTTTCCAGAACTCGAACATGATGCTTGGCTGCACTCCTACGGAGAAATCGTTGAGCACTTCCTTGTCGTTTAGCCAATGATCGGGGTCAGCATCGATATAGTACGAATCTTTTCCGATGCAATAAGAAAACATCGGTCCTACACCAAACACCCATTTGCATTTGCCAGCCGGAAGATGAAACTGCGCCATCACGGGAACATCTACAAAAGTATAGCAAAAAGGGTCTGCGCCAACTTCATTAAAAGACAATGTTTCTATTTCTTGGCGAAGCGTGATGCACGGCATCAGAGAGAATTTCTCACTGAAATAACAGTTCAGTCCGTAACCTGTACGAAATGAATACCCGTTTGTACTTCCGTAATGACAAGCTTCTGTAACCATTCCAGCAGACCAATAGATGTTGTGCTCGAATTTCTTTGTCTGCGCCTGAGCGACGTTGTTCATGCCCAAGACGAGCGCGATACTTAACAATAGTTTCTTCATAATCTTTAAAATTTTGTTTTTTGCAAAGAAGCCAGAGCCTCTTTTAGATAGTTTCTTTCTTTATAATGCTCAAAACAGAAAAACCTTGCATAGCATAGCTATAAAAATTTCAGATTTCGGCATTTTTTAGGCAAAAATGACTAAATTTACGCGATTTTTTCAGAAGAAATGAGATGAAAGACTTTGCAGCCATAGATTTTGAGACGGCAAACTACGAGCGAACATCGGTCTGCTCGGTTGGCATCGTTGTGGTTCGCCACGGCGAGATTACCGATTCGTTCTACTCGCTTATCCAGCCCGAGCCAAACTACTACAACTACCGTTGCTCGATGGTTCACGGACTCTGCCGAAAAGACACCGACAACGCGCCAGTCTTTCCAAAGGTGTGGGCACAGATTGAACCTCTGATTAAAGGGCTTCCGCTTGTGGCACACAACAAAGCCTTCGACGAAGGCTGTCTGAAGGCCGTTTTCAGAACCTATCAGATGGACTATCCCGACTATATCTTCTTCGACACTCTGTACGCATCGCGCCGCAAGCTTCCGAAGTTGCCAAACCATCAGCTGCACACGGTTGCCGCCGCCTGCGGATATCAGCTAACCAACCATCACAACGCCCTTGCCGATGCCGAAGCCTGCGCATGGATAGCACGGCAGATTATCGATGACTAACGTCCGCCAACCAACACTCTGTATATTCCGCCAGCATAGCGTCGGAGGAAAATGCCGACACAAATGCCTATCGGCGCAAAAACAAACGGAGAAACAAGAAACGACATTGTGTAGCCAAACCAGTTCTTTCCCAACACCATCGGAATGACCTTAACGATTATGTTGAACACCGGCTCGTGATAAAGATACAGAAAGAATGTAAACTGGCACGCAAGACTCAATGCGGCAGAATTTTTCAGACGGAAATCCTTAGAAACCAGATAATCGTAGATGCACCACATTGAGAAAACGCCCAACGTGTGTTCTGTAATTCGGTGAAAATCCCAATATCTCACGTCACCAACCTGACGGAAAACCGCCATTCCGACAAACGCTGCAAACATCAGCAAGACTATACCTCGCGGAATGCGGTCGAGTTTGTCGAGCACCACGCTGCCAGTAACAAACCAGTACATAGCATAAATAAACTTAACGTCGGGCAACAGAAAAAACAGCAGAACCATCACTCCTACCGACCACGATTTGGCATACTTTCGCAGATAAAAAATCAGCGGACTCAGAAAGATTATCACAATCAAATCTGCCAAGAACCACAGATGAAAGGCGCAAGGCAAACCGTTTCCGCTGTTGTAGAATAATGCAACAAGAATATCCCACAATGGCTGAGTGACGAACATTTCGGTGTACGACTTGCTGTTTATGTATGCCGATGCTCCGGGAATATGCTCAAGCACCACGAAGAACAGCGGGAACAGCACGGCAGCAATAACAAACGGCACAAGCACGGTTCTCACTCTTTTCATCATTTTTCTGAACACATTGCCGATGCTTTCTACATTCTGAAAGAAGAGATAGCCCGAAATGGCATAGAACATAGGCACGGCGCAATAGCCAAAGGTTTCGGGAATGCAGTTGCGCACAAACATCGGAATGGTCATATCCACACCCGTATCTTCGGGATATCCGGCATGAATGTACAGAACCATCATTATGGCAAGAAAAGAAACCACCTTCAGCTTGTCCGAGAAGTAAGGCGACATAGCCGAAGATTGCTGTGGCGTATTAGTATTTTCGATTTTCATCTTTTTAGTCTGAACTGATTTTGCATTCAACAACTGCAATTCTGTCGGGATGCAGTAGTAATGATGCGTGTGCAAAAGTACACAAATATCCGCTATCTCAACCTACAAACATCGAGTTTATTTCTGCATAAAAATCCGTTTCGGTAACAAAATCACTAATTTTAGTTACCGTACAGCCACATCATTCACTAATATTAGTGATTGCACATTATAATCCAAAGGCATAATTTTGCAAAGAAATTTTGTATAACATTCGGAAATGATTTATATTTGCAGAATTAGTTAAAATCTATATACAAACCCAACTAACACACGGGGATAAGGCTTAAAGAAATATTATAGAATAACTTTTTTGCAAACATCATTTTCACACGGCGGCGATGAAAAGTAGAGGTTTATATTTTTTTGCGATGCTTTTAATAATGGCATTTGCAACAAACGTAATATATGCACAGAACACGCAGATTCGATTCACGGGAACGGTTACAAACAACAACGGAGAAGTTTTGACCGATGCAACCGTCGTCTTCGAACCTGTTAGAGGTGCGCACTCTAAACCTTCGGGACAGTCCATTACCGCCACAAACAACAATGGATATGCCGTGAGTCTGCCCGACACATCACTCTATCGCATCACGGTTTCGAGAATAGGATACAAAAAAAGCGTTAAGATAACAGAGAGAGGCATTAAGGAGCAGAAAATAGACTTCATTCTGCAAAACAATGCCGAGATTAACGAGGTGGTCGTTACCGCCGCTCAGACCAACACAAAGCACGAATCTATTGTACGCAGCGCGATGGAGCATCTTCAGCCAACAAGCATTGCCGACCTTACCGAACTTCTGCCCGGCGGATTTGCCAAAGACCCTAACATGGGAGCCGCCAACACCATTGCCATGCGCGAGACTGGCGCAATGAACGCCTATGGGCAGAGCGCAACAAACAACAACTACGGAACATCGGCTCTGGGCACACTGTTTGTTGTCGACGGCGCGCCGATAAGCACCGATGCCAACATGCAGTATTCTCCCCTATCGTCTACGCAAAGCACAACAACCGGCACATCTGCCGAGGACAGTCGAAACACGACGAACCGCGGCGTGGATATGCGAAGCATCGGCACCGACGACATCGAGAATGTTGAGGTTGTGCAAGGAATTCCTTCGGCTGAATACGGAAACCTTACGTGCGGAATGGTGCTGATAAAGAAAATCAGACGCGCCACACCAATTATCGTAAGACTAAAGGCCGATGGATACAGCAAACTCTTCGGCATCGGAAAAGGCATAGACCTGAGCAAGCATAACTCTCACTACAACAGTCATATTCTGAATATCGACCTCGGATGGCTGGACTCTAAAGTCGACCCGACAAACAATCTGGAGAACTACAAGCGCATAACTGCATCAGCCCGATACACAAGGCAGAAGGAAAGAAACAAATTCCAGTCGGCAATCGACTACACCGGCACTTTCGACAAGTCGAAGACCGACCCAAACCTGAACTACGGCAGAATCGACGACTATCAGTCCAACTACAGCCGCGTGATGCTGACGAACAATCTGCATCTGAAGAAATTCGAAAGATGGAGTTTCGACGTGAACACCTCGGCCTCGATTCAGTTTGACAGACTGAAGCAGACGCGCCTCGTGGCTCCGCAGCGATACGGAATCGTACCTACGGGATATGACGAGGGCGAGCAGAAGGCTCACGCGGTTTTCGACGAATATGTGGCATCTTACCTGTGCGACGGAAAGCCGTTCAGCGCAAGCATATCGACAAAGGCAAAGCGAACGATTACACACAACGACAACAACTACATAATGTTCGGCACACAGTGGGACTATGCCAAGAACTTCGGCGACGGACAGGTTTACGACATGGAACGCCCGCTTTCACTTACGGGCTGGGCATCGCGTCCGCGCAAATATTCGGACATTCCGGCATTGCAGAACCTATCAGCCTATGCCGAACTGAACCGCGAGTTTCCGATAAAGAAAATCAGACGCGCCACACCAATTATCGTAAGACTAAAGGCCGATGGATA
>JBGUGY010000314.1:0-2099 GCA_045111775.1 Bacteroidaceae bacterium
CCGGCAGGAACTTTAACCTCAACCACATCGCCCACCTTCTTTCCTAAGAGAGCCTGAGCGATAGGCGATTTTATAGAAATCTTCTTCTCCTGAATATTTGCCTCGTGAGGACTTACGATGGTGTAGCTAATCTTGCTGTTGTTTCCGAGATTGGTTATATCTACGGTGTTAAGCAGTCCTATGGTGTCGGAATTAAGTTTCTGCGAGTCTAAGACTCTGGCATGTTCAAGCACTCTCTGCTTAAAGCGGATACGGCTTATCAGCTTTGCCTGCTCTCGCTTTGCGGCGTGATACTCGAAGTTCTCGCTAAGGTCACCTTTCTCGCGAGCCTCAACGAGTGCTTCCTTTACTTTTGGATATTCAACGTGCTCTAATTGGTATAGTTCGGCCACGAGTTTGTCGTAGCCTTCTTGTGACATATATTCCATTACTGATGTTTTTTGCCTGCAAATTTAAGGATAAAATTTTTAAGAAGCCATTTTGGGAGGGGATAAAAACGACTTTTGCGTTATGATTTCTGCGAATTGATGATGTCGCTGAAGTCATCGTAGACAACCTCCACGAAATCGTCGTCGTCAAACTTTATTTCGTTTCTGAAAAATGATGCGAACGTGATTTGTTTTGCATGTTTTTCCCATCTTTCTTTGTCCGATGAGGTATTCCAACTTTCGTTTTTCAGATATTGGCGCGAACGTGCATATTTCAGCAAGTCATCTGCCGAAAGCTCCATACTGTCGTAAATATATCCAGTAGGACCTTGGTCGGAGCAGATTATCACTTCGTTGCAGCCAAACAGTTTTGCCCGTTCGTATATCTGCATGCGGTAATCTCGCAACCATTCAATACATTCGTCATGCAAATTTATCGGATGAAATGCCATTTCCCACGTTCTCCATCTGCATCCAACAATGAAAAAGTCAAGGTCAACGTTTTCTTTGTAAACGCTAATCTGAAGTTCTTCGTCCTCAATATCATAATGATGGTAGTCAAGTTTGCTGAGCAGTGATTTTGCCGAATCGCTGTACTGTGACAGCTTGCGTACTTTTTCAATGCCCAGCGTGTCGGCAATTTGTTTCGCCTTGTAACTTGAATCCATTATTTGCAGAAAATCAGTCGAGTTGTTCACTTTTATTTCTCCAAGTTCAATAAGGTCGTAATCGAAGTCATGTCTGACAATGTTATTAGACTTGTCGAGTTCGTAATCGTTCCAACAAACGAGTCTGACGTTTCGGTTCATTCTCTTTGCAACCTCGTTCGCCATTTCGAAAGGGTCGTCTATCGGCAAATTGTGCCTTAATCCTATTTGTACAACATCCCATCCCATAATATTGTGTTTTTTTTTGATGCGTAAAGTTAGGCATTTTTTTGTGATAAACAACTCTTTCATTGCTGAAAAAATCCGAATAATATCATCAGCAAATTTGAGATATCTCGATAAAAAGTATATATTTGCAGCGAGATGAATTACTGATATTTAAACTATTAAAAATCTACTCATTATGAAAAAAGTGTTATTTGTTGTTGGCTCGTTGCGAAAGCAGAGTTTCAACCGTCAGGTGAGCGAGTTTGTAAAGACTTTGCTCGATGGAAAAGTGCAGGTCTCTGAACTCGACTATGCCGACATGCCTTTTGTGAATCAGGATATTGAGTTCCCAACTCCGCCGTCGGTTGCTTGCGTGCGCAAGCAGATAATGGAGGCTGATGCCATCTGGGTTTTCACACCAGAGTACAACTACAGCTATCCTTCGGTGGTGAAGAATCTCTTCGACTGGCTTTCTCGCCCTATGACTCAGGAGCGCGACAGTGCCACGGCCATTCGCGGAAGCAAGATTGCCGTAACCGGAATTGGCGGAAAGAACAAGACGAAAGACTGCCGCGCGAAACTAACCTCGCTCCTTCAGTTCATCGGGGCAGAGGTGATGGAGAATCAAGTGGGATTGGCGGTCAACGTTGAGGCGTGGACTTCGGACAAGGTGGTTCTCGACGATTCGCAGAAGGCTGAATTGCAGCAGCAAGTGGCTGATTTCTTGGATTTTGTTAACTGATGATTCTTGCAGAATGAGAAAAACTCTGATAATGATAGGCTTGCTGCTGACGAT
>JBGUGY010000315.1:0-2262 GCA_045111775.1 Bacteroidaceae bacterium
TTATTGAAGGAAGCCTTCGGTAGACGGCAAGAAACCATCTGCGCCAGCGAACCATTCTTACCCACATTGTGTATCGACGTATGTACTTCTTGTCCTCGTCGCAGAAAAGCGTTCTCGAATCGCTGAAATCGAGGCGATAGCGCACCTCGCCGCTGTCAAGCGTTACCTTGCATACTTTTCCGTACTTAAACTCTATTGCCTTGCCAAGCACATCTTGCGTTCTGCAATATTCCTTTCCGTACAGATTGCCGTCGCCCATTAGCACAAGGTTGTTGCCATCCTTCACGATAACACGATGCAACACATATCTCAACGGCGCAATCTGCGCCAGAACCACATCTCCTACCTTCACGCTGTCAACCGCCTTTATCGTAACCATATCTCTTCGGTCTTCGAGAAAAGGACGCATGCTGTAGCCTTTGACTCTGATGGAGAAAGTCTTACCCTTTGACAAGAGCTCTCTCTGCATAGACTCAAACAGCTGCGCATTAGGTTTTTCGATAACCTTCAGACTGAAATTGTCGACATTGCTATGTTCAACATTTTCGGGCCACAAGTTACTTACGAACCAGTTATACAGATTTCGGAGAACAGCCCTCATTTAGCAATTGTGTTGTAACTTAACTGAGCCGCAGCCTCGTCGGGAAGGCAACCCATGAAATACATCTTGCTCGTTGTAAGCACTCTCGACACGATGTCGCACACTCCATTGAACACAGGGCGGTCCCACTTCATCGTTGAGCACGACGGCATAAGCACGGCAAAAGCCTCAAGTCCCTTTAACTGATGGATATTGTTCGTCGGCTCCTGATTAAGACGGACGAATGCGCCGACCTCTGCCTTTACTTTACGGTAGCAAGGCGTCTTGCCGCTCCAAGGCGAGCCGTAGACGTATGTCTTGCCGTCGATGTAGCGCACAACGGGATTGTCGTCGTTCATCAAGTCGGTATCGCTTATATACTTGAGCCACAGCTGAGTATGCGTGCTCTTGCCAGTTCCGCTCTTGCCTAGGAAGAGATAACCCTTGCCGTCCTTGCGCACAACCGACGAATGGAACATTAGCGTGTTTACAGATGAACCGGCGAAGGCATAAAGCATCATCATGCAGTTGTTTAGTCCGAAGTTGCGCTCGCTCCACTCGCCTGCCAAGGCTACGGTTGCCGACCTGAAATCGGCTGCGCACTCCATCAGACTGCACTGGAATCCGAGGTAGTTGCTCACCACAAACTGATAGCGACCATCCTCGCGGCGATACACTCCGTGATTGTTTCCGCCACAGTCGAACTGCCCCACTTCATTGCCCTTCGTTTCGGGAAAGAAATTATCGTCGACTGTTACCTGAAACAGAAGAGGGATATTCTTGCTCTCCTCCTCGCTTATCTCGAATACACGGAACGACGGAAGCAGTTCGTCGCTGTTCACTCCGTCGACAAAATGTATCACAACAAGCCATTCGGCAATGTTATAGTATTTTGTTGTCTTCTCCATATTGTGAATTAGATTTTTAGTTCCACCATTTCACTCCGCCCCAAGCGGCCTTGTACCACTCGTTCTGTTCGTACCACTTGTTAAGCGTTGCGTGTATGTCTTTTGGGAAATACATACTTACATATCCGCAGTTTTCCTTATCATTGATTTGCGCAATGCCACCAAAGCCAATAAAAGCCGAATACCACTGAGTTCCGCCGGTGTACACAACAGTCTTGTTGTATGCAGCAAGCCACTGCTGGTAGATGTCCTCATCGGTACACCACGAACGGATTATCTCCCTGAAATCATAGAATCGCGGATTTGTTGCAGACTCATTCTGGAAATTGTAATAATCGGCAACACCGCTGATGTCATTCTTGCCAAACTGCGAGATGACCACAGCCGTTGCAGATGCCAGATTTTCAAGCTGAGAACAATCTACAACCGAAAGTATAACGCCATCGCGATAGTATTCCTCAACCTCGTAATCGTAATAATTATTATATTCTTTTGCAATCTCTACAGGATTAAACGAAGTTGAAAACATCAACGGAATAATCTTGTGATAAGGCGCACCAGCGCCCGGAATCTCGCCGGGACAAGCAATGATGTAATCAGCACACTTACGCAAAGCATAATCGCACTCTATGCACTGCATTAGGCAGGCATCGAACATTATGAACTTGTTTTTGGGGAATGACTGCAAGACAGATGCCATCGTCTCGATGCTCATCTGCGAATTTTCGGTACTTCTGCCATCAGACCTGTCGTTTCTGCCATTGTCGATGCCAA
>JBGUGY010000316.1:0-2973 GCA_045111775.1 Bacteroidaceae bacterium
AGGCAGCAAAAACTGCCCCCGCGGTGCGCCATGCACGTAGCATACGCTTCCTCTTTCGAGGCATTGCAAATATAAGCAACAAACCGAATATATCCAAATGATTAACCGAAAAATCTGCTAATAATCAAGTGAATATGGCAGATTTGCGTCTGTCTGCTAACATTTTATCCCAAATCGGTTATTAGGATGGCTATTTTCGTGGTTACTTTCATAACCGTTTGATAACAAATACTTTACAAATTGAATTTTCTAATGACTGCCATTAGAAAAACGAGCTTACAAGTGGCTTACTTTCAAGGCTTTACAAACTTAACCACGGATTTATGTACTTCTAACGACCGATTTGGGTTAAAGCGCTCAGATTCGGAAATCCGAGCGAGCAAGGGTGAATTAGCCTAAGTTATTCTTTGTTCTTCTTTTTGAAGAACTTCATTATTGCAGTTGCACCACCAGCAGCAGCAATTGCTATTATCTTCCAGAACTTAAGAAGGAATATTCCTATCTTGGCTAAGATACCCGTTTTTGCAAGCATTGTACCTGCAACGAGTCCTCCAATAGTCCATTCTGATACCTTATCTCGGCTTTCGTCAAAGTCGGTATAAGCATAGCCCTTGTCGTATTTCAGACTGTTGATAATCTTTGATTCTGAAGCAACAACCTCCTTGCAGTCTGTTGGGTCAATGACTGCGTTGATAGACACAAGACCGTCCTTACCCAATATTCTCATGTCGTAGTTTACCACATCGTTATCTGTGAACGATATAGCCTTTGCCCATACAAGTACATGGCTATCTGCCAAGTATTTAGGCTTGACTGCCCATCCCTTTAAAGAATACTTGTTTTCTTTTGGAAGCGTCTTGTTCTCTTCTTCTGCCGTTTTTTTCAAATCTGCAAGAAGATCATCATAGTCAATACTATTTGCATCGTCATCCTTAACGTATCCGCAGTTTTCGTAGGTGATGATATAAGCCATGGAAATCTGATAAAAGCACAAAGCGGTATTAGGAACCAATGCACCTAAAAGTCCTTCTGTCCTGTCTTCCGGATTTCCCCAGTAGTCAATCAGGAGGCTCCTTGCTTGAATACTGTCCAAAAAGACAAATCCTTCAGGAACATTAATCGAAGCATGACAGGATGCTAATTTTATAACACCTGATTTTCCATAAACAGAGTCTGACTTCAATTCTTCCAATGTACTTTGATCCACTCCGCTGGCAAGCATTTCATCGTCAGTAACATTAACAAAAGAACACAATCCCACTATAAGCACGAGAAGTGTACAAAATACAAAACTTTTCTTCATTTTTATAATTGTTATATCATATATTTAAAATCATGCAAGTTCAAGCCACTCCGTAGGCTCTTGAAAATTTCTGATTACTACGCATTTACTGCTGCAATAAGTTATTTGAAATTTTAATAATTTTAGATTTTACTGCAAAAATACAAATATTTTTTGTCATTCAGACATTTGTCTATATATTAATGCTGTTTTAAAATGCAATACTCATGTTCTTTATTTACAACAGTCTTTTTGTTTTGCTTCTTGCGCCAAGATGCTAAACGTTTTCTTGCGAATGACATCAGGCGTTTCAACGTTTCAGCGTTTCAAGTGTTTCTGGGGGGGGGATTTTTGTTTCAAACTCCTATATATATAATATAACTAATTAATAATAAATAAGTTATATATTATATGGTAAGAAATTGAAACCACCAAAGGGCTAACTGAAACGCTGAAACGTTGAAACGCTTGTGTGCTAAATTACATATTTTCAACTACTTGCTGAATTTCACTAAGAACATGATTCGCAAGATATCGGCATAATACGAGCAAAAACGATGCGAAAAGAAGAAAAAACGCCCCATTTCCAATATCTGAATCAGTCGAAATTGCACATTTCCCGAACGAATCTCGAAGGCATCTCGAAGGAATAGCGTAGCCTTATGCACATGAAAAAGCCTGCAACCGCACATCTTCTTGATAATTTGCGCTTGCAGGCATTATGAAATGTTATTGTTGAAAGGGCTTGTTTATTTTATCTCAATAATCTTAAAGTCCTTTTTGTTAAGTATCATTATTCCCATTATTCTTTCATTCTGAACATTCCATCGATATTCTCGATGGCGTGTTCTGATGTCAGAATGTCGAGAGCCTCGTTGAGGGCTTGGTCAACCTTTGTGCCACGGCGAGTAAAGCCGAGTTTCTTGGCGGCTACGAGCGTCAGGGCATCTGCTCCAATCGACACGTTCTCGGAGATTGTCTCTACAATGGCGTTCATAACCTCGATAATCGGAATGTCGGTTATGTCGCGGCCGTTGTTCTTGCGGTAGCCGCTGAAGGCCTCGGCATCCTCGCGGCTCTTCCATATAATGGTGCTGCTGCCCTTCTGCTGGGTGTAGAAGCCAAGCGAATCGACCACCTTCTGAACTCCGTTCTGCACGCTCTGCGTTACTCTCTGAATGTCGCGGAACGATGACACGCGGCGGCACAGATAGGTTAGGGTGATGGGCTGCTCGCACGACACGATTTCGGAAACAAGACGCTTGTCGCTCATCTTCGAAGCCGATGTGTCGTTGTCGAACTCGTTGTATTCGGCTTCTTGGGTTGTCGCTTCTTCAACCTTCTCGTCGGAGATGTCGAATACGGCGGCTTTCGGCTCTTCTGTTGGCTGCTGAGCCTTGTCTTTTATGCATTTTACTATGCGCTCGATAACTCTTTCGGGATTGTTCATCCAGTCGATGCTCCACACGCGCATTATGCGCCAGTTTAGGTTGCGCAGAACCGATGGCTGAACGATTTCGCGGTCGCGCGTGGTCTGTGTGTTGTGATAGCCCACGCCGTCGAGCAGAATTCCGAGCAAGTAGTCGCTGCCGTCGCCGTTGCTGATGGCAATATCGACCTTGAAGTTAGAGCGGCCGATATTTGTGTTGGCTACGAAGCCTTTCTGGCGGAGCGCATCGGCAATCTGCTCG
>JBGUGY010000317.1:0-14505 GCA_045111775.1 Bacteroidaceae bacterium
CGCCTCATTATCCGCCTCATTTTCAAAGCCTTTCTGTCCTTCTGAATCATTTTTACCACCTGCCGTTGAATCAGAATTACCACCTTGAACCTGCGCCTGACCAATTTTTTCCACTTTCTTAGCAGATGCTCCCGGCGATTTGAGCATAGACAGATATGCCTGAAGCGTTTCTTTCTGATTCTTCTTTATCTCGCGTATGTAGAAGATGGTGTAAACGATGATGAAAATCACGACGAAGACGATGAGAACATACATCGCCGTGGCAAGCGGAGTTTCCCAGAATGTTGGCACGACCTCGATATTGAGCGCGATGGCATCTTTCTCCACATCGCCCCAAACGCCGTCGGAATTTGTAGCCGTAACCCAGAGCGTGTACTTTCCGGGAGCAAGATTGTAGAGACTTATAGAACGGTTCTTTCCGGCAGCCGGAAAATCGTCTTTCGTTGGCTTGGCGCCCTTCTTGCTCATCAGAACAGCCGAGTAGAGAATATGCTCGGGCGCTTTGTAGTCGAGCGACGAGAAATAAATAGTGATGTCGCGTTGCCAAGGCTGAAGAACGATGTTGTCGCCCTTGCGTATTCGTCTGTTTATCTTGCCTTTGCCCTGCGAATCGCCCTCAGAGGTGCGAACCATATAGCCGGTAAAGACAAGATGAGGTGCTTCCGCACTCTTTTTCAGTTCTTTAGGATTGATGGATATTGCCCCCGTCTCCGTTCCGAACAGGATGTTGCCGTCGGGCACGACGAGAGGCGTTGCCTCGGTAAACAGAATGTCGTTGCGCCAGAAAAAGCGGTCGTAGCAGACTGCCTCGCGCGGATTTCTGTCGGGATTGAACTCTATTATCTGCGTACTGGCAACGATTAAGAGGCGTTCGCCAATCTCGGTCATCACAAACGTGATGTCGGTTGGAAAACCATTGGCAGTATTGAAATGTCTGAAATTCAATTTCTTTGACAAAAGATTGGCTGACTCAATCATATTAACGCCGCCACTCTCGGTTGTGATGAAGATGCGACCTTTCTTGTCGCGGAGCATAGCCATCGTAGCGTTGCAGTCTATGCTGCTATCTCGTTCAGGCTCAACGCAATGCGTAACAAATTTCAGTTTCTTCGGATTGGCTACAGACACATCGCCGACGAGCAGTCCGTGGGTACTCGTAACAAGAAGCGCGTTGCCCACAAACATCATCTGCCTGAATTTCTTCTGGTAAGTGTTCTCGACCGACTCAACCTGAGGTCTGTCAGCCTTTATGTCGCTAATAAATTTCAGTCCGTCGCTGAAGGTAGCCAGCCAAATTCTGCCTTTGGCATCTTGCTTTATGTCGTAAACGCCGTTGCAATCGACGTTTATCGTACTCATACTAAACTGTTTGTCGGCTGTTTCTTTCAGTCTGATAAGACTTCCAGGCTTCGTGCCCATCAATATCGTTCCGTCGGGAAGTTGCATCATGCTGTAAACGGCATTCTTAAGGCTTACTGCCGTAGGCTGAATCCGTCCCTGTTGGTTTAGGTAGCCAATAAGATGATTATCAGAAGAATAGAGTCTTACGGTCGCATCTTCCATCGTCGTTATCCAGTAACGGTTTTTATTGTCGCGCAAGAAAGCCTTAATCTTCGAAGGCTTTGGTTGCGGAATGTAGAATCCTTTTCCTTCTGACGAATCGACGCGGCAGAACGTGTTTTTGCTGAAAAGCCAATGGTTGCCCTGTCTGTCGGTCATTCTTCGCTCCACATCGTTTCCTGTGAAGAACGATGTAGAAGACACATCCACAATTTTCTTGATTGTTTCCTTTTCGCTTTCCGGAACGGGACTGAATTTGTAGGTCTTGAGGTCGAATTCGTACATATCGTCCTCAATCTTGCACCACAGGTTGCCCCTCTCGTTTAGGCAGATGTTACGTATGCGGTCTGAAGCCAGCGAACGCGACTTGAAATTCACAAGCTCGTATCCGTCGAAGCGGTTCAGTCCGTTCCACGTTGCAAACCAGATGTAGCCCTCGCCGTCTTGCAACATCTGCGTGATGTGCCATTGCGACATGCCACAAGACTCATCGTACTTTGTAACCGTGCCTAAGTTGCCGGCGTGCATCGAGATGCCAAGCCACAAGATACATAAAAAAGAAACGATTCGTTTCATAACGAGTCCTGAGTTTTTATGGGGGTTAATTTTTTGCCTCTCTTATCTGCTCCTTTATCGGAACCGGTCGTCTCATCTGCTTCACGTTCGGAATAACACCTTTAGGAATACTTCCAACGCTTACGGGAATGGCAGCAACCGCCGTATCCTCCTTCACCTCGGTCTTAGGCTTCTCTTCCTGAAGCTTCTTGAAGCGGTTTTGCGGAAGGTCGTCTTCCTTTCTGTGATAGCGCAGCAGAATGATGCGCGTAAGAAGAACATCGGCTGAAAAATCCTTCGTATCGCCCGGCAGAAGGATGAAACCGTCCATCTGCTTCATGGTGTAAGCCGAATCACAGTTGAGCGTAAGCACAGCCGCGCTGTTTGAATAGATTGTACGCGTTGCCCCGACAATAGAGTCGTTGGTGAACTTGCCCTTCAAGCCCATTACCAGCGGACGATGCTCGCCACGCTTGTCGAGATAAGTGGCAGTAAGTCGCCACTCAAACTTGTCGTACATGTGGAAAGCCGTATCTACAGGTATGCTGAAGCGGTACAGATTCTTTCCGGCAACGTTCGACAGCACCAAGTACGGAGAATCCTTCCAGATGTTGGCTGTGTCGCCGGTTGCGGCATACACCTCCTCGTAGAATCCGCCGTGATGCTCTCCTGTTAGAGCCTCCTGCTTCTCCTCAATCTTCTTCGAGATGGCATCGTAAATGTCGTACATCTCGTCGGGATGCCTCATGTACCATTTAAGGCTCGAGTCGAACTCTGCCTCTGTTACGTCGTGTTTTTTGAAGATAGCCTCGCGATAAGCCTTCAGAAAAGCAGAGTCGCCGGGATGCTGCTCCTGACAGATGCCGTCTGCCAAGGTATAGTCGTACAGCAAGTCCTCCATCTTTCCCGATGAGATATTAGGTTTATCGCCGCCTTTGCATGCAGCAAGCATGGCAACAAGGCAAGCCGACATCAAACAGCAACGTATTCTCATGCCTCCTGCTCCTGTTCTGTTTTTTCGTTATTGTTGTTCTCGAGTGCCTTGCTGAACTCCTTGTGATAGAAGACGATAAGCACCGCAACGCCTACGCTGATGGCAGCATCGGCAAAGTTAAATATCGGACTGAAGAATACGAAGTGCTCTCCGCCAACGAAAGGCATCCATGTAGGCCATTCAGTCTCGATGAGCGGAAAGTAGAACATATCCACCACGCTTCCCATGAACAGGCTCTCGTATCCGTGTCCGAAGTCAACGAAGTGAGCAACCGAGTAAGGCGTGCTCTCGTCGAAAATCAGCCCGTAGAAGACGCTGTCGAAGATGTTTCCGGCAGCACCGGCTATGATGAGCGCGATGCACACGGTAAATCCCCAGCTTGCGCCAAGCTTTAGTCGTTTCCAGATAAAGTAGCTCATGTAGCCCACGGCTACCAGTCGGAAACTGGTAAGGAACAACTTGCTGAAGATTTCCATACCAAAAGCCATTCCACGATTCTCGGTAAAGAGAATGTAGAACCAGTCGGTAACGTGAATCATCTCGTGCAGACACATGCTCGTCTTCACCTTAATTTTTATAATCTGGTCGATGACCAGCACCAACACAACGATAGCGACAGCAAGTCGTCCCTTAGACAAAAATTTCATTTTCCAGTTTTTAGAATTTTTTCTTCTGAGCCTGCTCCTGCATCTTTCCCTCTATGCTGAGTGTTGCATGAGGAACGGCGCGCAAGCGTTCCTTAGGAATAAGTTTTCCAGTAACTCGGCAGATGCCGTAAGTCTTATTCTGAATACGAATAAGAGCTGCCTCCAAACCCTGAATGAACTTCTGCTGACGTGCAGCCAGTTCGGTAATCTCCTCCTTTGTCTGCGTTGCAGAACCTTCCTCAAGGATTTTGTAAGTAGGCATCGTGTCCTCAATGTCATTGCCGCCCTTGTTCATAAGGGTGTCAAGCATATTCTCATAATCTCTTCTTGCAAGAGCAAGTTTTTCATTAATGATGGCCTTGAATTCCTCAAGTTCCTCATCCGTGTAGCGTGTTTTTTCCGCAGCCATATTCTCAAGTATTAAAGATGTAAATAAATTACGTTTCTGAATACTCAAACCTGATATTAGTTAAATGGTTTTTGTGTTTCTGTTTGTGGGCGCACAGCCTTTCAGCGGGCGGCGCGCCCATTTATAACAGAATGTCTTTTAAGCCTTCTCTATCTTAACGTTCAGCTTAAAGTCATCAAAATCAAGTTCAGTACCACCGGCAACAGGAGCAACAGTAATGCTGTTTGCAAGAACCTGTGTGCTGATGTATTCTCTGTAAGCCTCGATTGAGGCGTCTGTATTCTCGTTTGGTTCGACGGTGATGTTGATACGGTCAACGATGTCGAGTCCGCTGTCCTTTCTGAGGTTCTGGATTCGGTTGATAAGTTCGCGAGCCATACCCTCCTTCTTCAGGTCGTCGGTAAGCGTTACGTCGAGAGCTACTGTAAGCTTGCCCTCGTTGGCTACCAGCCAGCCCGGAATATCCTCGCTGAAGATTTCAACGTCGGCAACCTCAACAACAGCCTGCTGACCGTCGATGTCGAATGTAACCGTTCCGTTCTGCTCGAATGCTGCAATCTCGTCCTGACTGAGGGCATCTACCTTGGCAGCAACAGCCTTCATCAGTTTGCCGAACTTCTTACCCATTGTGCGGAAGTTACACTTAACCTTCTTTACAAGCACTCCGTTGCCCTCAACAAAGTTAAGTTCCTTAACGTTCACCTCGTTCTTGATAAGGTCCTTAACAGCCTCGATGTGAGCCTTCTGCTCCTCGTCAACAACAGGAACCATGATGCTTGCAAGCGGCTGGCGAACCTTGATGTTAACCTTGCGGCGAAGGGCAAGAACCATTGATGTTACGTCCTGAGCCATCTTCATGCGAGCCTCAAGGTCGGCATCGATAAGCTTCTCGTCTGCCTGTGGGAACTTGGCAAGATGAACGCTTACTACATTGTCGCGACCGGTTACGGCGATAAGGTCCTTGTAAAGGCGGTCGGCATAGAACGGCGCGATTGGAGCCATAAGCAATGCCACCTTCTCCAAACAAGTGTATAGAGTCTGATATGCGCTCAGTTTGTCCTCGCTCATGGCATTACCCCAGAAGCGCTTGCGGTTAAGACGAACATACCAGTTTGACAGATTGTCGTTTACGAAATCCATTATCAGACGGCCTACCTTAGTTGGCTCGTAGTCCTGATAGCATGCGTCAACATCCTTGATGAGTGTGTTGAGCACAGAGATAATCCAGCGGTCGATTTCTGGACGCTTCTCCATTGGGAGTTCTGCCTCGGCATACTCAAATCCGTCGACGTTAGCATACATCGTGAAGAATGAATATGTGTTGAACAGAGTTCCGAAGAAACGGCGGCTTATCTCGGCAACGCCAGCCTCATCGAACTTCAGGTTATCCCAAGGCGATGAGTTGGTAATCATGTACCATCTAACGGCATCTGAACCGAACTTCTCGATTGCGCCGAATGGGTCTACGGCATTGCCAAGACGCTTACTCATCTTTGCGCCGTTCTTGTCGAGCACGAGACCGTTAGAGATAACAGCCTTGTATGCCACGCTGTCGAACACCATTGTTGCGATTGCATGAAGAGTGAAGAACCATCCGCGTGTCTGGTCAACGCCCTCGGCAATGAAGTTTGCAGGATAAACGGTACGAGCGTCGAACTCTTCCTTGTGCTCGAACGGATAGTGAATCTGAGCGTAAGGCATTGCGCCTGAATCGAACCAAACGTCGATAAGGTCGGTCTCGCGCTTCATTGGCTTGCCCGAAGCTGAGACGAGCACGATGTCGTCGACATAAGGACGGTGAAGGTCGATGAGGTCGTAGTTCTTCTGCTCCATGTTACCCGGAACGAAGCCACGCTCCTTCAGCGGATTAGACTTCATCACGCCTGCTGCGACAGACTTCTCTATCTCGTTGTACAGTTCCTCAACAGAACCGATACAGATTTCTTCTCTTGTCTCGTTGTTGCGCCAGATTGGAAGCGGAGTTCCCCAGTAGCGCGAACGGCTAAGGTTCCAGTCGTTAAGGTTCTCGAGCCACTTACCGAAGCGGCCTGTACCTGTTGACTCTGGCTTCCAGAGGATTGTCTTGTTAAGCTCAACCATACGGTCTTTCATCGCTGTTGAGCGGATGAACCATGAATCGAGCGGATAGTAGAGCACAGGCTTGTCGGTACGCCAGCAATGAGGATAGTTGTGTACATGCTTCTCAATCTTGTAAGCTGTACCAGCCTGCTTCATCTCCATGCAGATTACAACGTTCAGGTCCTCAGCCTTGGCAGCTGCCTGCTCGTCGTACTTTCCGCCCTCGTTGAACTTAGGGTCGTAAGCGTTCTTAACATAGTCGCCAGCGTGCTTTCCGTAAGCCTCGGCATCTACGCATACCTTGGCGAATGTCTCGTCAACCTCGTCGAGGGTGTAGTACTTACCTGTAAGGTCAACCATCGGACGAGTCTCGCCAGCCTTGTTTATGATAAAGAGCGATGGAATGCCGGCAGCCTTAGCCACCTTGGCATCGTCGGCACCGAATGTAGGTGCAATATGAACGATACCAGTACCATCCTCGGTTGTTACATAGTCGCCCGGAATTACTCGGAATGCCTCGCTGCTCAGCTCAACGAACTTGTCGTTGCCAACGGCAAACACCTTGCTTGGGTCAGCCTCGGCAGCCTTTTTAACGAAGTCGGCAGCGTTGTCGTCGAGTTTTTCTGTTGGCTTAACCCAAGGCATAAGTTGCTCGTACTTAATGCCAACGAGGTCGTTTCCGGTATATTCGCCAACAATCTTGTAAGGGATAACCTTGTCGCCTGCCTTATAGTCGGCAAGAGCTATTTCTGCGCCCTCAGCCTTCAGATAGGCGTTCAGACGGCTCTTTGCCACGATAACGGTGATAGGCTCGCCAGTATAGCCGTTGTAAGTCTGTACGGCAACATATTCAATCTTAGGACCAACACAGAGTGCTGTGTTTGAAGGAAGAGTCCAAGGGGTTGTTGTCCATGCAGCGAAGTATGCTGTACCCCACTCTTTCCACTCAGCCTTTGGCGCTACAATTTTGAACAAGCCTGTTACGGTTGTGTCTTTAACATCGCGGTAGCAACCCGGTTGGTTAAGCTCGTGGCTCGACAAGCCTGTTCCGGCAGCCGGAGAGTAAGGCTGGATTGTATATCCCTTGTAAAGGAGTCCCTTCTTGTACAGTTCCTTGAGCAAGAACCAGAGGGTCTCGATATACTTGTTGTCGTATGTGATGTAAGGATTCTCAAGGTCAACCCAGTAGCCCATACGGTGCGAAAGGTCGGTCCACTCCTCAGTGAACTGCATTACGTTTGTACGGCACTTGCGGTTATATTCCTCGATAGATATTGTCTTGCCAATATCTTCCTTTGTGATACCTAATTCTTTCTCAACTCCAAGTTCAACAGGCAGTCCGTGTGTATCCCATCCTGCCTTGCGCTTTACCTGGAAGCCTTTCATTGTCTTGTATCGGCAAAATACATCCTTTATTGAACGTGCCATTACGTGGTGAATACCCGGATGACCGTTTGCTGAAGGAGGTCCTTCAAAGAAGATGAACGAAGGGCAACCCTCGCGTTCTGTCATACTCTTATGGAACACATCGTTGGCGTCCCAGTCCTTCAGCACCTCGTGGTTGACGTCTGAAAGATTAAGTTGATTGCGTTCAGCGAATTTCTTTGCCATATATATTTTTTGTTTTTTGTTTACCTTTTTTGGTCTGCGCGAACCTATTTCACGCTAACAAGCCGCAAAATTACAAAAACAAAGCAAATAATCGAATAATTTAAGTTTTTTTATTCAAATATATTTCAATAAGCAAAGATTTAGTATATTCGCACCCGATTATTTTTAAGACATGGAATACTTTCTGTTAGTAAAGAACGAGAAGAAAGGCCCCTACACCTTGGAGGAACTTGGCGAACTGCCGCTTACACGCACATCGCTGATATGGCGCAAGGGGTTGACCGACTGGGAAAAGCTTGAGGATATTGACGAACTGAAAAGCATAAAGGACAACATTCCGCCAACAATCCCGATAATGGACTTGCGAAAGAACAAGGCTCCGCGCAACTGGCTGGTAGAGAGCGTGGTTATTACGAGTTTGCTTGCCCTTCCGTTTGGAATTATAGGCATAATAGAGAGCATCAGAAGCGAGGAAGCAATGAAGCATGGCGACTACGAGCGCGCGCAGCTGCACTCGGAGCGTGCCCACCAATGGGTTTTGTGGGGAAGCTATGCCGTTATCCTTGGCTTTATAATCATCTGTATAATGGTGCTTTTCATTATGATGTACACGCACTTGATTTAAAATTATATGGACAAAAAAGAGTCGTTTTTTTCGTGAATGAAGAAAACGACTCTTTTTATTTGCGATGACACTCCAACTGCCAATTATACGCAAGTTCGGGATTAAGGTTAATGAATCTCTTTCTTTTATAGATTTCACAAAAGTTACAATATTGATTATCCGCACATTACAGACGCTGAAAGCGTCTCCGCTTAGTAACCAATAATAGCCACAACAATAAGCACTCTGAAGGAGTGCCCCATCAGTCGCTATGGGCGACCGCTTTCAGGGTCGATGATATTCGTTGTGTTTCATCCCGCAGATCCTACGGATGCTGCGGTTACTGAGAGGTGACACCTTCAGCGTCATTCCGAATAATCACTTCATGATAATAGGAAAATAGCGTTTTTATCCCGAACTTACGCAACTATGAATTCTGAATTTTTCAAGTTTCAATTTTCAAGTTTCAACTTAAAATATCCCGGTTTTGCCTTGCCGCCATCTACCCTTGCACGAGTTTTATCTACAATTTCAGAATCGTATTTTGTTCCATTGCCACCTACAATGCTCGTTAAATACCCGAACATTCTGTCTGTAAATTCTGCTTTTGACGTATTCCACCCTTCTCCTACATAAATTGTTTTTAGGCTCGTACAGTAATAAAACATCATCTCCATACTCCTTACATTTTCTGTATTGAACTTGCTTAAATCAAGTTCCAACAAACTGCTACACCCCGAGAACATACCGCTCATTCTTGTTACTTTTCGGGTGTTGAATTTACTAACATCAAGGTTTGTCAGACTTTTGCAATCAACAAACATGCCAAGCATTTCTGTTACATTTGATGTATCGAATCTACTGACGTCGAGACTTGTAAGACCCTTGCAACCAGAGAACATCGTTCCCATATCCATAACTTTCGAAGTATTGAACCCTCTTAAATCAAGCCTCGTCAGTCTTTTGCACCCTCTGAACATACCGCTCATATCCGTAACATTCGAAGTGTTGAAACCTCTTAAATCAAGGCTCTCAAGGCATCTGCACCCCTTGAACATAGCGTTCATATCGGTTACTTTTGAAGTATTAAGGTTACTGATGCCTTCAATTTTTATAAGATTTCCAAATCCATCAAACCAATGTGCACACGATGCAGGACGAGCATCCTTAAACGACTTGTCAAAAACAACCACAGTATAATAAGGATTATCAGGGATTGAGTATTCATTCCGTTTAATCCACTTAGGACAGCCATTTCCTTCATTCAACTCATACACCGTGCCTTCGCGAGAGGCTTTCTTTTTATCATAGTAAAAAGTAAGCGTTGTACTATCTGGCGATATTATCGCATAGGCTTCCTGCGCCATGGCAGAAATAGAAATTGCACTAAGAAATAAGATACTTAGTAATCTTGTGAAAAAATGCTTCATATATTTAATTTATTTTTTAGCTGTAAAATATCCAGGTTTTGACTTTCCGCCGTCTATCTTTGCACGACTGGCGTCTGTAACTTTAGGATTAAACAGAGTACCTTTGCCTCCTACAAGTTTTGGCGAGTCCTTAAACATTTCTGTAGATTTCGTATCATTGCCTATATTCCAATTTTTTCTGACATAAATTGTTTTAAGGTTCGGACAAGCATAGAACATTCTACTCATATCTGTTACACTTGAGGTATCGAATGTGCTAACATCAATGCTTGTAAGACGTTCGCAAAACGCGAACATTAACATCATATTCTTTACATTCGAGGTGCTGAAGCTACTTAAATCAAGTTTTGTCAAATTCTTGCATTCGCGGAACATCCAAAGCATATTCGTAACTTTTGAAGTATTGAAGTTACTAACATCAAGGCTTGTAAGACTTTCGCAACCAGAAAACATGCTACTCATATCTGTTACATTCGAAGTGTTGAACTTGCAAACATTAAGGCTTGTCAAACTTCTGCTACCCAAAAACATATGAAACATATTCGTTACATTAGATGTGTTGAATGTGCTTAAATCAAGGCTTTTCAAACTGATGCAATACTCGAACATACCTATCATATTCGTTACATTAGAAGTGTTGAAGTTACTTACATCAAGGCTTTTCAGTTCAAAGCATTCAGAGAACAAGCCAGTCATATCTGTTACATTTGAAGTGTCGAAGCTTTTTAAATCAAGGCTTGTAAGATTACAACATTCGCAAAACAAGAAACCCATATTCGTTACATTAGATGTGTTTAAGTTGCTAACATTAAGGCTTTTCAAGCCTTTACATTCTGCGAACATCCTGTTCATATCCGTAACATTTGAGGTGTTAAATGTGCTGACATCAAGGCTTGTGAGGCTTGTGCAACTATGAAACATCTTGCTCATATCAGTAACCTTTGAAGTGTTGAAGCTGCTTAAATCAAGGTTTGTAAGTTTGAAACAATACTCGAACATACTGCTCATATCAGTTACCTCTGAAGTGTTGAAGTTACTTACATCAAGGTTTGTAAGTTTTTCGCAATCATAGAACATATTGCACATGTTCGTTACCTTTGAAGTGTTGAAGCTACTTAAATCAAGGTTTGTAAGCTTTTCACACTCAAAGAACATCCTGCCCATATTCGTTACATTAGATGTTTCGAAATTGCTTAACTCAAGGCTTGTCAGACTGCCGCACTCACAGAACATTCCACTCATATCCGTAACATTTGATGTATCGAATCTGCTAACATCAAAGCTTGCCAGACTGCAATTGCACTCGCAGAACATATAACTCATATTCGTAACATTTGATGTATTCAGATTTTCTATACCTTCAATTTTTCTTAGGTTTTTAAATCCAGCAAACCAAGATGCGCACGATGTAGGGCGAGCACTCTTAAACGATTTGTCAAAAACGACCGTGATAAATTTCTGACAAGACGTTACCTGAGAGCTCGTTACAGACGGCTTAATGACATATTTAACCCACCCTGGGCTATCAGCTCCGATATTCAACTCATACGCCGTGCCTTCGCGAGAGGCTTTCTCGTTATCATAATAAAAAGTAAGCGTTGTATTATCTGGCGATGCCACGGCATAAGCTTCTTGCGCTAAGGCAGAAATAGAGATTGTACAAAGAAATAAGATACTTAGTAATCTTGTAAAAATATGTTTCATATACTAAAAAATGATTTAATTACGCCTGCAAAATTAAATCATTTTTCACTTTACAGTCTAAAACAAGCCAAAATTTATAATTATTTAACTTTTCGGTAGAACGATTTTTCTACGTGAGTTCGGAATAAGAAAATCCCTCTTCCTTTATTAGGAAATGATTATTTGGAATGACGCTGAAAGCGGTCGCCTCTCATTTTCAGCGGTGGGAATTCTTGCGTCCCTTCGGTAACAAACGAACGGAGTTCAAGCAACAAATTCCCATTTTCTTTCCAAGCTGAATTACAAACTCAGCTTAACAGTGCATTTTTTTCAGCGGTGGGAATTACAAATTCCCTATTCTTTTCAAAGTCGAATTGCAAATTCGACTTAACTAAGAGATTTTCAACTTTCTCTCCCAACTACCAATTATGAATTGTGAATTATCCATTGTCAATTCTTAATTTTTCAAGTTTCAACTTTCAAGTTTCAATTTAAAATAACCCGGCTCATCTTTACCACCGTCTATCCTTGCACGAGTTTTATCTACAAATTCAGAATCAAATTCAGTTCCTTTGCCACCTACAAGACTGGTGCAATCATTAAACATATTTTCCGAATCCTTGACTTTACTTGTATTCCAGCCCTCTCCGGCATATATTGTTTTCAGATTCTTGCAACCCTCGAACATTTTTTTCATATCCCACACATTAGAAGTATCGAAACCACTCAAATCAAGGCTCTCTAAAACATCGCAACCATCGAACATCCAACACATATACTCCACTTTCGAAGTATTGAACTTGCTTACATCAAGACTCTCCAGGTGTTCGCAAGTACTGAACATGCCATTCATATCCGTTATATTAGAAGTATCGAAACTGCTTACATCAAGGTTCTTCAAGCTTCTGCAACCATCGAACATGCCATACATAGTCGTTACGTTAGAAGTTTTAAAACTGCTCAAATCAAGATTCTCAAGTTCACAGCAACCTGCGAACATTATTTCCATATCTGTTACTTTTGAGGTATCGAAACCACTTAAATCAAGTTCTTTTAAACCACAACAAGAGAACATATTATGCATATCTGTTACATTCGAAGTATTGAAACTACTGACATCAAGGCTCTTCAGCCCTTCGCAATTTAAGAACATTTCGCTCATGTCCGTTACGTTTGACGTATCGAAATTGCAGATATCAAGACTCGCCATGTTTCCGCAATTACAGAACATATCGTGCATATCTGTTACCTTTGAAGTGTTGAAGTTGCTTAAGTCAAGGCTATCCAAGGCTTCGCAACCTAAGAACATTTCGTGCATGTCTGTTACATTCGAAGTATCGAAACCGCTCAAATCAAGGCTCTCTAAATCATCGCAATCAG
The DNA here is from genome assembly GCA_045111775.1 of Bacteroidaceae bacterium. GTDB lineage: Bacteria > Bacteroidota > Bacteroidia > Bacteroidales > Bacteroidaceae > Ga6A1. The sequence continues at coordinate 12,953 of JBGUGY010000317.1, forward strand.
AGAACATTTCGTGCATATCTGTCACATTCGAAGTATCGAAACCGCTCAAATCAAGTTCAAACAGATTTCTGCAATAATGGAACATCTCGCTCATATCTGTTACTTTCGGAGTATTGAAGTTGCTTAGGTCAAAGCTTCCCAAACCTTCGCAGCAAAAAAACATCTTGTGCATATCAGTTACATTCGAGGTATCGAAACTACTCATATCAATGTCCGACAGCCTTTCGCAATGATAGAACATTTCGTGCATATCTGTTACTTGCGAGGTATTGAAACTGTTTAAATTAAGGACTCCAAGACTTCTGCACAACGAAAACATTTTGTGCATATCTGTCACCTTCGAAGTATCGAAACTGCTCAAATCAAGGTTTTCCAGACTTCTGCACCCCGAGAACATTTTGTGCATATCTGTTACCTTCGAAGTGTCGAAACTGCTTAAATCAAGGCTATCCAGACTATCGCAATCTAAGAACATCCTACCCATATCCGTTACCTTTGATGTATCGAAGCCGCTCAAATCAAGGCTATCCAGTTTTTCGCACCAATAGAACATACGGTTCATATTGGTTACCTGCGAGGTATTCAGATTACCGATGCCTTCTATTTTTGTCAGATTATTAAAGCCTTTAAACCAATATGCACACGACACAGGACGGGCTTTTTTAAACGACTTGTCAAAGACTACCGTCGTGAAAGTTGAACTTTCGGTAATTGAGTCATTAGCCGTTTTCACCCATTTAGGACAGTCTTTTCCCTCATTCAGCTCGTACACCTTGCCCTGTCGTGAAGATTTCTTTTTGTCGAAATAGAAAGTAAGTGTTGAGCTGGCGTTTGACTCTACCGCATACGCTTCTTGCGCCATACCTGCCGCAGGTTTTACCACACACAAAATAAGGCTTAGGATTTTTGTGAAAATATTTTCCATACTATTTTTTATTTAGTTCTGCCAAATCTGCAAAAAACAAATTAGGCAGAACGGAATTTACATTACAATTATGAATTGTGAATTCTGAATTTTTCAACCTTCAATTTTCAAATTTCTTTCTTATTTCTTAGCAGTAAAATATCCCGGATTTGCCTTGCCGCCATCTATCTTTGCGCGAGACTTACCCGTTACATTTGAGTCGAATTTTGTACCTCTGCCACCTACAAGACTTGTGCAATCCTTAAACATTTCTTCCGACTCCTCAACCTTGTTTATGTTCCAGCCAGTTCCAACATATATTGTTTTCAGACTTTCGCAACCAAAGAACATACAAAGCATATCTTCCACATTCGAAGTATTGAAACCACTTACATCAAGATTCAACAGACTTTTGCAACTTGAGAACATAAAACCCATATCCATAACATTAGAGGTTTTGAAGTTGCTTAAATTAAGCTCTAACAAAGCCGTACAATCTGAGAACATACCGTGCATATTCGTTACATTCGAAATATCGAATTTACTTAAATTCAGACTCTTCAGACTTTTGCATTCTTTGAACATCCAACTCATATCCGTCACATTAGAGGTTTTGAAGTTGCTTAAATCAAGCTCTAACAAAGCCATA
>JBGUGY010000318.1:0-5615 GCA_045111775.1 Bacteroidaceae bacterium
GCGTTGAGGATGCGCTGAAGCGCGAGGTGCGCGAAGAACTCGGCATAACCGATTTCAAGCCCGAGAAGATGGACAAGTACGTCTTTCAGTCTGCCCGCGAGAAGGAACTCGTATATGTTCACAAAACCGTTTACGACGGCGAGATAAAGCCGAGCAAGGACGAGCTCGACGGCGGCAGATTCTGGACTCTCGACGAGATTCAGGAGAATCTGGGAAAAGACGTGTTCACACCCAATTTTGAGAACGAATTCAAGAAGTATTTTATAAAGCAAAACCGATTATGAAAATAGGAGACAAAGTGCGCTTCCTTCTCGAGAAGGGCGGAGGCAAAGTGGCAGGATTTCAGGGCAAGGACATCGTACTTGTCGAGGACGAAGACGGATTCGAGATTCCGATGCCCGTGAAGCAGTGCGTGGTGGTTGATACAAACGAATACAATATTGCCAAGGTTCACACGCTCGACGAGGACAAGAAAAAGCCTGTTGCCGAGCCTGTCGATACCGACGAGGTTGACATCGACAAGCCGATAACATACAAGCGCCGCGTTGAGGAGCGAAAGGACGGCAACAAGGTAAACGTGTTCCTTGCCTACGTTCCGAAGGACATCAAGATGCTTACAAATACCACATTCGATGCTTATATAGTTAACGATTGCAACTATTATATCTTCTACACATATCTGTGCGGCGAGGGCAACAGCTGGCGACTACATTCGCAGGGCGTTCTTGAGCCAAACTCTAAGATTCAGATGGAGGAGTTCGGACTGGCGCAGCTGAACGAGATGAGTCAGGTGGCTGTTCAGTTCGTTGCCTACAAGGAAGACCGCAGCTTCATGCTTAAGCCAGCGGCAACCGTTCAGGTGCGCATCAACCTACAGAACTTCTACAAGATGCACACGTTCGAGGAGAGCATGTTCTTTACCGAGCCTGCCCTAATCTACGACATCGTCAAGGATGACGTGATTCAGAAAACCGTATATGCCAATGCCGACGACATCAAGGAGGCTCTGCTTACAAAGAAGACAACCGAGACTGACAACGGCTACAAGATTAAGCACGAGAAGAAGGAGGACAAGAACGCTCCGCTTGAGGTTGACTTGCACATCGACTCGCTGCTCGACAATACTGCCAATATGACTAACGGCGAGATTCTTGAATATCAGCTTAAAGTGTTCCGCGAGACGATGGACAATCATCTGAAACAGAAGGGCAAGAAAATCGTCTTCATTCACGGAAAGGGCGAGGGTGTTTTGCGTCGCGCCGTAGAAAAGGAGCTGAAGCACAAGTATAAAGGCTGCACATTCCAAGATGCAAGTTTTCAGCAGTACGGCTTCGGAGCCACAATGGTAACAATTTAACAATCAGAACGGTATGAAATTTATTTCGTGGAACGTAAACGGACTTCGCGCCTGCATAACAAAGGGCTTCGAAGATATTTTCAAGGAACTCGACGCCGATTTCTTCTGCCTTCAGGAAACGAAGATGCAGGCAGGGCAGTGCGACTTCAGTCCCGAGGGCTACGAGGCCTTCTTCAACTATGCCGACAAGAAGGGCTACAGCGGAACGGCTATCTTCAGCAAGCACAAGCCGCTTAGCGTTACCAACGGCATAGGCATTGACGAGCACGACCATGAGGGGCGCGTAATCACCCTCGAGATGCCCGATTTCTTTCTCGTAACCGTCTACACGCCCAACAGTCAGGACGAGCTGAAACGCCTTGACTATCGCATGAGATGGGAGGACGATTTTCAGGCTTATCTCAAGAAACTCGATGCGCAGAAGCCCGTAATCGTGTGTGGCGATATGAACGTGGCTCATCAGGAGATTGACATCAAGAACCCGAAGACAAACCGACGCAATGCCGGCTTCACCGACGAGGAGCGCGAGAAGTTCGGCTCGCTGCTGTCTAAGGGCTTTACCGATACGTTCAGATTCAAGCACCCCGACGAGGTTACTTATTCGTGGTGGTCGTACCGCTTCCGCGCTCGCGAGAAGAACGCCGGCTGGCGCATCGACTACTTCGTTACATCCGAGAGGCTGAACGACAGGATTAAGGATGCAAAAATCCACACTCAGATAATGGGCAGCGACCATTGTCCGGTTGAACTCGAACTATAATTGCTTTTTATATAAATCCAGGTAAAATTTTTATGAAACATGTTTTTCTACTGATTGTCGCTCTTCTGCTCGGTCGCGAGGCCAATGCAGAAAACATAGGTCAGAGCGAGGCTCTGCAAAAGGCAAAGGCTTTCTTGCAGCAGAGAAATAAGTCGGTGAGTCAGGATAACAAGACTACACGACAAACGTCAGACGAGCAGCCTTACTACGCTTTCAATGCAACCGATGGCGGCTTTGTAATCGTGAGCGGAAGCGACCGCACCGATGCCGTAATCGGATATGCCGACAGCGGAACGTTCGACGAGGGCAATATGCCGTCGAACCTTAAGGCGTGGCTCGATGAGTACAAACGCCAGATTGAGTATGTTGAGGCTAACAAAATCGATGCCGTTAGCAAGCAGACGCGTGCCGCATCGATGGTAGCCATCCAGCCGCTTGTTAAGACAACGTGGGGACAAGACACGCCATACAACGATCTCTGTCCGTCGGTAAGGGTAAGCGGCGAGAAGCAGACGTGCCCTACAGGCTGTGTGGCAACGGCGATGGCTCAGATTCTTAAATATTTCGAGTGGCCGCAGAGCATGTCGGCTCTGCCAGCCTACACAACCAAGACAAGAAAGATCTCGATGCCAGCCCTTAGCGCAACCACGTTCGACTGGAGTAACATGGCAAACAGTTACGCAGGCACAACAACAGTTGCCCAGCAGAATGCCGTTGCCCAACTGATGCTATATTGCGGTCAGGCGGTAGAGATGGACTATATGCCAGAAGGTTCGGCATCTTATGCCGATGCTTCTATGTATGTTGATTATTTCAACTACGATGCGGCAACGGCTTTCACGGCAGAACGCTCATACTACACGGCAAAGGAGTGGGAAAATTTGATTTACAATGAATTGAACAATAATCGTCCTGTAATGTATAACGGCGTGGTGTACAACGATGAAGGACATGCCTTTGTTTGCGACGGATACGACGGCAACGGATATTGGCACATAAACTGGGGCTGGGATGGCGTTTCCGACGGATATTTCAAACTTGCATTGCTCGACCCCGACAGTCAGGGAATAGGCGGCTCTTCTTCTTCCGACGGATATGCGATGTCGCAATTCATTGTTGGCGGATTGAAGCCTAACACAGGCACATTTGCAGGTACGGATGTTAGGGCAAATATATACAGCATGAAAGTGAACGGAACTTCGCGCTTTACTCGTTCTTCAAGTTCTGCCGACTTCAAGAATATAAATATTGACTATCAAGTTGTCAACTTCTTAGACAAGACTTACCGTTTTAATCACGGACTGGCTTTGTATAAGGACGGAGTCTTCGTAAAGAACCTTTATACCGAGACAAGTGCTGTAGAAATGGGTGTTAATCGTGGTAAAATAGTAACGGCTACATTCAATATGGGTGCGGGCTTGTCCGACGGAACGTATCAGATAAAGAGCATCTCTCGCCAATATGGTTCATCAGACTGGCTGATAAGCTATGATGCGGAACGCTATGAAGTAACAGCTGTTATATCGAACAACGTGCTTACTCTTACAAATTCTCGATATTCATCAAAAATTGAGGACGGTTGCAAGATTAACAGCGTAGTGTTTGGCGGTAAGCTGAGAGTAAACGGTGTAAGCACTATCAATGCCAACATAACCAATACGGGTACATCGAACACTTGCGATTTGTACGTCTTTATAGACGGCGAACTTGTAGGTGGCAGTTGCGCACATATCGATATAAACGCTACGGGCGATGTGCTTATACACTTCACTCCAACGTCATCAGGCACGAAAACCGTTAAGATTGCTCTCGATAATAATTGCAAGAATGTTGTCTATACTGGCAAGGTTGTAATTTCGGCAGACTATTCGGTTACGCTTTCGAATGGTGTTGTAACAGTAAAGAGCAACCGTGGAGCAACGCTCGATTTCTCTGTTTCGGCAAAGAACAGCGGAATTACAAAATACGATAACGACCTTGAGGTGATAATCTACAAAGCTGGTGACGATATGTGGATTCCTGTTGGTGTGTACACTAAGGATGTACAGATTGCTGCGGGAGCAACGGCATCTGTCGATTTCTCGATAAGTGGTCTGTCGAGCGGACAGTATTTGATTCGCGTTCTGTACATCTCTCAGAGCACGGAGTATGAACTCTGTTCTAAGTCACCTGTAAACTTCACTTATTCGGCAGCAACCGCGGTTTCTGAGGTTGAGGCTGAGACAGCAGCCAAGAAGGTCGATGTATTTACCGTTGGCGGAGTGAAAGTCCGCTCGCAGGTCGATGCCGATGAGGCTACAGACAATCTGCCGTCGGGCATCTATCTTATTGGCGGAAAGAAGGTTTACGTTAAATAATTAAATAATTGACAGTTGACAATTGACAGTTGACAATTATGAATTGTGATTTTCAAATTGTCAATTGTCAATTGTTCATTGTCAATTAAGAAAGTGCTATGATTCCGCTAATCGCAATATAAACATAAACTATCTTTTTAAGCACATCTATTGGCAGACGGTTAAAGACGAGCGTGCCAATCCACGTTCCTATGAAGACAGCCGGCAGAGCGTAGCACCATGCCACTCCCACAGCCTCGGTAACAAAGCCGTTGCTGGCGCGGAATACCGTCATCATCATGTTGCCGATGAAAAAATATGCCTGACTTATGCCTATATACTCCTCCTTTGTCTTCTCCGACGACAGAAAATAAAGCACCGCCGGAGGTCCTTGCATGGCAAAGAATCCGCCCATCAGTCCCGATATTGTTCCCATGCCAATCTGCGTCGGAACGGTTGGCTTAACCTTTATCTTCTGGCTGAAAAAGAAGAAGTAGATGCTGACCGCAATGAGCGTTACGCCTAGAATCCTTTTCAGCATCACGTCGTTTATCGACGAAACGAACATCACGGCAAAGTACGACACTATGACGAAGGTTGTGAGTATCGGAATGAGCCTCTTCCAGCAGATGTGCCGCCTCATTCTTACAGCCACAAAGAGCGACTGCATCATAGCCAACATTCCCGACAGAGCCGTTGCCTCGCCATACGATGGCATAAGTTGCGGAAGCATGGTCATTATGAATATACCGAAGCCGAATCCGCTAACCCTTTGTACAAAGCTTGCTCCCATGCAGAACAGGACAAGCATTAGAATTGTAGTCGTCGTCATTTTTCTATCCCGAAAGGCTCTCCTTTTGCCCCGAATTGTTTTTTTGTTGATTGTCGGCTGCAAAGTTACTTATTTTGTCGGCTTCGGTTGCCGAAAGAACATGAAAATCTTTTCCTTTTGTTGATAATGTAATAATAATGCACCCGACTGAAAAAATATGGATAAAGTTGCAGAAGGAAACGAACCTAAAAAACGAATAAAAATGTAATATAAATTATCTTTTTGTCAAGAAATGCCAAAATTATGCGTTAATTTGTAATTTTTTATGTGCTGATATTATAAATTTTGTATATTTGCATTTATGGAAATACATTCTTCGATGCTGTTGCG
>JBGUGY010000319.1:0-4165 GCA_045111775.1 Bacteroidaceae bacterium
CTTCGTTGAGCGCGACAGATTCAATCAGGAGCAGGAAATGGAACTGACGAGAAGAGTGAATCCGCATCCTTTCGTGCCAACGGGAAAGGCTCTCGACGAGAGATGCGAGGAAATCTTCAACATTCAGGTTGCCGGACTTGCAAAGCGCATTGTGCATACAAATGCCCAGACCGTGGTGCTTGGCATCTCGGGCGGACTGGATTCTACTTTGGCGTTGCTCGTCTGCGTCAAGACATTCGACAAACTGAAGCGCGACCGCAAGGGCATTGTGGGTGTAACGATGCCGGGCTTCGGAACAACGGGCAGAACATACAACAACTCAATAAAACTGATGGAATCGCTCGGCATAACGATGCGCGAAATCAGCATAAAAGATGCGTGTATTCAGCATTTTAAGGATATAAACCATCCGCTCGACGATTACAGCGTAACGTACGAGAACGGTCAGGCGCGCGAGAGAACTCAGGTGCTGATGGATGTTGCCAACCAGATGAACGGCTTCGTTGTTGGAACGGGCGACTTGTCGGAACTCGCTCTTGGCTGGGCAACATACAACGCCGACCACATGAGCAACTACGGCGTAAATTGCAGCATTCCGAAGACGCTGGTAAAGCATCTGGTGGCATGGGTCGCAAACTCTGATGTAGTGAACGAACTGGCTCGCACAACGCTTCTCGACATCGTCGATACGCCTATCAGTCCCGAACTTATCCCGGCCGATGAGAACGGCAACATCAAGCAGAAAACCGAGGATTTGGTTGGTCCTTACGAGTTGCACGACTTCTTCCTTTACAACATGCTGCGATTCGGCTTCCGCCCTTCAAAAATATACTATCTTGCAAAAATTGCCTTCCAGAAGCAGAACGAAGAGGGCAGAAAGGCGGCGGAAAGCGGCGACACATCGTACAACACGAAATATGTTTCTGCCGGAATTGTTGGATATTACGACGACGAGACGATAAAGAAGTGGCTGAAGACATTCTGCCGACGCTTCTTCACTCAGCAGTTCAAGCGTTCGTGCTTGCCTGACGGTCCTAAGGTTGGTAGCGTAACCCTCAGTCCGCGAGGTGATTGGCGAATGCCGAGCGATGCTTCGTACAATCTTTGGGTAAAGGAGTGTGAAAATCTGTAATTTATTAAAAATAACAATAAAATGCGAAAGGTAATAGGAATAGGAGAGACTATTCTAGACATAATTTTCAGGAACGAACAGCCTGTTGCGGCCGTTCCGGGCGGCTCTACTTTCAACGGAGTTATCTCGCTTGGCCGATGCGGCGTTCCGGTATCGATGATTACCGAAATAGGCCACGACCATGTGGGCGACAATATCATCAGTTTCATGAAAGAGAACGGCGTAGGAACGGATTACGTCAGTGTATATCCCGAAGGAAAATCGCCGATTTCGCTAGCTTTTCTCGACGAGAATAATGATGCCAACTATTCGTTCTACAAGGATTACAACAAGAATAATTTCGAACTTGTACTGCCTGAGATAAATCCTGACGACATCGTGATGTTCGGCTCGTATTTCGTGGTAAATCCGGTGCTCCGTCCAAAGACTCTGAAATTTTTGCAGTATGCACACGAGCGCGGCGCAATTCTGTATTACGACATAAATTATCGCGCCAATCACAAGGATGAGTTCGTGCGACTTCAGTCGTCAATCCTCGAAAACATGGAGATGTGCAGCGTTTTCCGCGGTTCGGCCGATGATTTTGATGTGATGTACGGAATGCACGATGCCGACCGGCTTTTCAACGAGAAACTTAAGTTTCATGTGCCTTGCTTCATCTGTACCAACGCCGGAAAGAGCGTTTCGCTTCGCACGGCAAACTTCAGCGGCGAGTACGATGTAAAGCAGGTTGAGACGGTTAGCACAATCGGCGCGGGCGACAACTTCAACGCCGGCTTCGTTTACGGTCTGATTAAGTATGATGTCTGCAAGAACGACCTTCAGAATCTGTCGGCAGAGCAGTGGCAAAAACTCATAGAGTGCGCCACCGATTTCTCGGCCGAGGTGTGTCAGAGCGTTAACAATTCGGTTTCGAAAGAATTCGGCGAAAGCCACAGACTATAACAAAAAAATGCCTTTCATTCTGTTTGTTTTCTGAATGAAAGGCATTTCTTTTTATCCTGCGTTTCGCATCTGCTCGAGAAGCGATTTCTGCTTTTCCGATAGCGTCTCGGGAAGCGTAACGTTGTACGTTATAATAAGGTCGGAATAATATCCGTTGCTCTTCGGCTTGCCCTTTCCGGCAAGTTTTACCTTTGTGCCGTTTTGCGTGCAAGGCTTAACCTTCAGCTTGATTTTGCTGCCGCTTGGAGTCTGAACGATGACTTCGCCGCCAAGCAGGGCTGTGTACATGTCGATGTTTACGGTGCTTTGTGTTTCGTCGGGTTCTGGCTGAGAATGACAACTGCCGCTGCAGCCTCCCGAGCTTCGTCTTCGGCTGCCGCCCATTCCGCCAAACATCTGACTGAAGATGTCGCCGAGGTCGGACGTGTTGAATCCGCCTCCGCCGAAACCGCCTCCGAAAGGATTTCCGCCGCCAAACGGATTGCCTCCTCCAAAGCCGCCGGCACCTCCAAACGGATCGCCGCCCATCTTGCTCATGTTCTCCCAATTTTCGCCATACTGGTCGTAAAGCTTGCGCTTGTTCTCGTCGCCCAGCACGTTGTAGGCCTCCTGAAGTTTCTTGAACTTGGCTTCGGCCTTCGGGTCGTCGGGATGCAAGTCGGGATGGAACTGCTTGCTTCTCTTGCGGTAGGCACTCTTTATGTCCTTCTGCGGAGTGTTTCTGTCAATACCTAGAACTTTGTAGTAATCAACTGCCATAATAGTTTTTTTGTTTTGCACTCTGCAAAATAAATGCCATTCAGTTGCACGAAACGCGATTTTTTGCTAAATTCGCATTACAAATAACAGATGATGGGAAACAATAAGGAAGTCAGACTAAAATTCGTTCATTGTACAGATATTCACGGCAATTATTTTCCGTACGATTTCATTCGCGACCGCTCGGGAAATGCCAGCATCGGAAGCCTGTGCCGACTGCATACTTTCGTTAGCGAGCAGCGCGAGAAATACAAAGACGCGCTCGTTCTGCTCGACGGCGGCGACACGCTTCAGGGACAGCCGTCGGCTTATTTCTACAATGTTGTTGATACGCGCTCAAAGCATCTTGCGGCGCAGATGATGAACTACATGAAATTCGATGCCTGCACCATCGGAAACCACGACATCGAGACGGGGCACGAGGTTTACGACCGTTTTGTTGAGCAATGCGATTTTCCGATTCTGGCAGCAAACATTCTGAATGAAAAGACTGGCGAGCCTTATTTTACACCTTATATAATAATCAATCGCGAAGGCGTTAAGATTGCCGTGCTCGGACTCACGTCGCCGATGCTTGCCAACTGGTTTCCGCACAGACTTTGGAGCGGCTTGAAGCCTGTCGATATGCTCGAATCTGCAAAATATTGGGTGAGTCGCATCAAGGAAGAAGAGAAACCGGATGTTCTCGTTGGCTTGTTCCACTCGGGCAAGGACGAGGGAATGGTGATGCCCGACGGCAAGGAGAACGCATCGTGGGAGGTGGCTCAGCAAGTGCCGGGATTCGACATCGTTTTCTTTGGACACGACCATGTGCGCCGTCTCGACTGGGTTGAGAACATCAGCGGCGAAAAGGTCTGCTGCATCGACCCTGGAGCCAATGCCTACAAGGTGAGCGATGTGGAGATGATTGTTACGAAGTGCGACGGCAAGGTTGTTGACAAGAAGATTACTCCGCAGCTTGCCGACATTCACGACTTAGACATCAACGGTAACGAGCTGTTCCAGCAGTTCCGTGCGCAGTATTATGCCGTAAAGAGTTACGTTTCTCATCGTGTGGGTGAGATTAAGCATCAGATTGAGGAAAACAAGGCGTATTTCGGCCCTTGCGCCTTTGTCGATTTCATTCATCAGGTGCAGCTCGACAAAACGGGGGCTGATGTGAGTTTTGCTGCGCCTCTTTCGTACAATTCGGTGCTTCGCGGCGGCGCGCTTACCATGCGCGATATGTTCAAGTTCTACCGGTACGAGAACTCGCTCTACACCATGCGTCTGAAGGGCAGCGAGATAAAGGACTATCTGGAATACAGCTACATGAAGTGGGTAGATGTG
>JBGUGY010000320.1:0-9976 GCA_045111775.1 Bacteroidaceae bacterium
AAGATATTCAGAAAGAAGTAAACGCATACCTCGAATACAACCCCGATGTATTCAGAGACAAGACCGTACTTCTGCCCTGCGACGACCCCGAATGGAGCAACTTTACAAAATTCTTTGCCCAGAATTTTGAACGCTTCGGACTAAAGAAACTTATCTCAACAAGTTATGCTCCCGATAGCAAGAAACTGAAATATGGGATACAAGACTCTCCTTCTCTTTTCGAAGAAGAATCTCCGCAATACGATATCGACAAAACGAAAGTAAGAGGAAAAATATTCGTTGTAGATAAAGATATTAACGGCGATAACCATATCGACTTTAACGATTTGGAATGGGCATATCTCAAAGGCGATGGCGACTTCAACAGCGACGAAGTTAAAGAACTTCGCGACGAAGCCGATATTATTGTTACAAATCCGCCATTCTCATTGTTCCGCAATTTCATCTCGTGGATTATGGAAGCAGACAAGCAATTTCTGATAATCGGAAATATGAATGCCATTACATACAAAGAGGTCTTTCCGCTGATTAAAGAGAATAAAATTTGGTTTGGAGAAAGTATCCATAGCGGAGACAGAGAATTTGGCGTTCCTGAAAGCTATCCTCTTGAAGCATCTGGATGGCGTATCGATGATAATGGCAACAGATTCATCCGAGTTAAAGGAGTCCGATGGTTTACCAACATCGACCACGGTCGCCGTCATCAACCTCTGCAACTTATAACGATGGCTGACAATCTTAAACACAGTAAACATAAGGAAATTAAAGGAAAAACAAATTATTTACATTATGACAACTGTAATGCCATCGAAGTTCCATACACCGATGCCATTCCGGGAGATTATGACGAAGTAATGGGCGTTCCTATTTCCTTTCTGGACAAATATTGCCCCGAACAATTCGAAATTGTCGGCATTACTAAAACTTGGTATGGTTTTGCTAACAAAACATATTCTGAACAAATCCAAATTGATAAAAATGGAAAACAAAGTAAGGTTTCAAAATTAAATGATGGAGCGGCTATAAAACTCTCCGAAATTCCAGAAAATCAAACATATTATATCGTAAACAACGAAATGTTCATACAAGTTTACGCACGCATCTTAATCCGCAAAAAACAATAGCAGTCTTTAAAATATGTTCGCAAAATTTGCGAACATAATAAGTTTACGTTACTTTTGCATCTAACAAACATTATATCAGATGGAAATAACGTTCGAAAAGGACTATTTGCGCGAATTGTTTTACAATGGCGAAGCCAGCGATAAGCAACATCGCTTCCAACCTCAAATAGTGAGGAAGTACGTTCGTGTAGTAAACATTCTCGATTCCGTAGATAAAATAGCCGAATTATATCGCTATCGTTCACTACATTACGAAAAATTACTGGGCGACAAAGCCGGACTAGAGTCTGTTCGTGTTAACGACCAATACCGGATAGAGTTCAAGTCTTCAGAACAAGGTGCAATCACAATATGCAATATAATAGAATTGTCTAATCATTATAAATAATATATAATCATGGGAAACTTAGGTTACGGAGCATACCCAACACATCCGGGCGAGGTGTTGAAGGACGAAATAGAAGAGCGTGGCATCAGTCAGCGCCAACTTGCAAAAAATATGGGAGTGGCTTACTCTGTCATCAACGAGATTCTGAACGGACACCGTCCGCTCACAGCCAAGACCGCCTTGATGTTCGAGGCAGCCCTTGATGTGCCTGCCGATTCGCTAATGTATCTTCAGACAAAATACAATATGCAGACTGCACGCAAAGACACATCTCTCAACGATATTCTGAAAGAAATCAAGAAAATAGCAGCAGTTCTCTGACGCTTATGAAAACAGAATTCAAAAAGTACACAATTGCCGAAATCTGCGACGGCTTCGAATACAACGAACTCGAAGGCAAGGGGCTTTACGGCTTGGCTGGCAAACTAACTATTCAGCCTGAATATCAGCGCAACTACATCTATGCCGACGGCAAACGCGATGTAGCTGTAATTGAATCAGTTCTGAAAGGCTATCCTCTCGGCCTCATCTATTTTAACAAAACCGAAAACGGGCAGTTGGAGGTCCTCGACGGACAGCAACGCATAACATCGCTCGGCAGATTTCTGAAGGAGAATTTTGCCGTAAAGATAAACAACATGCCGCAATATTTCTCAGGTTTGAACAAAGATTCTCAGCAGTTTATCCTCAATACAGAACTTTTGGTTTATGTATGCGAGGGCGAAGGAGAAAATGCCGAGAGCGAGATAAAAGAATGGTTCAAGACGATAAACATCGCTGGCATTCCGCTAAACAATCAAGAAACGCTAAACGCTATTTACTCTGGTCCGTTCGTAACTAAATGCAAGGAAACGTTCAGCAACTCGCAGAACCCTTCAACCCAGAAATGGGACTCGTATCTCAGCGGCAACGTAAAGCGTCAGGAATATCTCGAAACGGCATTAAGCTGGGTTAGCCGAGGAGAAATAGAGAAATACATGAGTCTGCATCGCCGCGACACAAACATCAACGAGATTAAGACTTATTTCGACTCGGTAATAAACTGGGCTGATACAATTTTCGACGACACATACAAGGAGATGAAGAGCATAAACTGGGGCGAGTTGTACGAGAAATATCACTCTAATCCGTACAACCACAAAGAAATCTCCGAAAAGGTTGAAAATCTGATGGCTGACGACTGTGTAAGGGACAAAAAAGGCATATTTGAATATGTTCTTGGCGGATGCACAGACACAAAACTGCTAAACATCCGTTTCTTTGAAAGCAATACAATACGCAAGGTTTACAAAGCGCAAACCGACCGTGCCAAAAAGAAAGAAATATCAAACTGCCCTCTCTGCGCCATTGGGCACGAAGCCAATAAAAAACGAATCTGGAAATTGGAAGAAATGGATGCCGACCACGTTGAGGCATGGAGCAAAGGCGGCGAAACAAACGAAAAGAACTGTCAGATGCTTTGCAAAACGCACAACAGAGCTAAAGGAAACAGATAGGCTTCTTAGCTTTGCCCAATACATAGCCGTTTATAAACAAATACCGCGCTTCGAAGGAAGAACTTTCGAAGTGCGGTATTGCTTTATAAAATCATTCTAAACTACTTATACAATTCAAGTTGCTTTGCCTCGCGGCTGAAGAGCGTGTTCTTTGCCTTGTAGAACTTTACAAAATCCTTTGCCGATGTCTGCTTTGGATAAGGTGCGAAATACTCTTTCTTGTAGTTGCGCCAGACAAGCAGGTACGAAACCGGATTCTCGTCGATGAAAGGCTTAACTACGCGAGTCCACCAGTCAGCTGTCGGAATGCTTACGAAGCCCATCTCGGTTATCGCCACAGCCTTGTCGTGCTCCTTGCCTACCTCAACAAGCATCGGAAGATTCTTGCCAAGAATCTGCTTGTATTCTTCTTCCGTGCCCCATTGATAGCCGTCGAAGCCCAGCAAATCAACATATTCGTCGCCCGGATATCTCTCAAGGAACTTCTCTTTGTTGCCCATAGCCTCGATGCCCGGCGAGTAAGCCCAGATAAGATTGTCGAGTCCGTGCTTGTTCATAACCTGCTGAGTCATGATATACAGAGCCTGATATTGCTTTTTTGTGCACAACTTCTCGCCCCACCAGAACCAACTGCCCGAATTTTCGTGCCAAGGACGGAAGATTATCGGCACTTTCACGCCGTCCTTTGTCTTTATCGAAGCCAAGAAATCGGCAACGCGGTCGAGTTGCTGCATAAACTCCTCATGATAGTAACCGTATAGCAGAATATTCATAACCACATCGTTTCGGCTCACGTCCCACGCACTCTTCGTAGCCTTCGTAACTATATTGTCGGGATGCCAGCTTATCGTAACAACTCCGCCGCGCTCATATTGCTTTATTGCCTCCTCGCGAATCTTAGCGAAAGGAACGGAATCGAGGTTCATCGTGTCGGGCCTCTCGAGCCAGCCCAGTTCAAAACCCATCACAGCCGGATAGTCGCCCGTAAGGTCCTTGATGTCGCTTCGGTCTTTCTCGTAAGCCCAAGTAACGCCGTAGAACGTATCGTCCTGATGACCGAACATCACGCCTTTCTCGGGCGATTTCTTCAGATTGGCAAGCAAGGCAGACGCCTCTTTTGTAAGCGGCAGACGCTTGTTCTTATTACAGCAGTCTTGCGCAAACAAGTTTACTGAGATTGTTCCGAAAAGCAGAACAGAAACTAATAATTTTAGGTTTTTCATAAAAACATGATAATGATTAAAGTTTGTCGGCCGCAAATGTAAGAATTATTTTTTACTTGTGCAAGAAACCAATATTATGCTTGCCTCGTAAAGCAGCAAGATTGGCACCGAAACGAGCTGAAGCGTAAAGACGTCGGTAGTCGGGGTGATGATGGCTGCCGCCACCAGAATGAGCACGATGGCATGACGGCGGTATCTTCTCATGAAAGCGGCTTTCAGAAGTCCGAACTTGGCAAGAAGCCAGCACAGGATTGGGATCTCGAACACCACGCCCATAAGCAGATTGAGCATCATGAACGTGTCGATATACGATTCGAGCGTTATCAGGTTCGGAACACACTCGCTAACCTGATAGTCGCCCAAGAACTTGACCGTGAACGGAAATATCAGAAAATATCCCAACGCCGTGCCGATGATGAACATGGCATAGCCCGACCCTACCAGCGTTACGGCATACCTGCGCTCGTTGGCATACAACGCCGGAGACACATAGCTGAACACAAGATAGAGCAGATATGGCGCGGCACAGAAGATGCCGGCATAGAGCGCAACCTTGGCATGAATCATAAACTGACTGGCAAGCCCGGTGTTTATAAGATTGACGGAGAACGGCTCTATCGGGCTGAAGCGCGACAGAAGCCTGAACGTAATGAAAGTACTCTGCTTTGGAGCAAGCACAATGTCGAAAAGTTCTTCCTTAAAGAAGAATGCAGCCACGGCAAAAAGGCACACCGCGACCACTGCACGGACAATAATTCCGCGCAACTGGTCGAGGTGTTCCCAAAAAGTCATCGTTTCCTTTTCAGCCACGATGCTATTCTGTTTTTGAATCCTTCTTGTCGTCGGCCGAAGAGTCTTCGCCCTTCATTCCTTCCTTAAAGCTGTGTACGCCCTTGCCAAGTCCGTGCATCATCTCGGGAATCTTCTTTCCGCCAAAAAGCAACAGCACCACGAGGGCGATAAACAACAATTCAGGTGTTCCTAATCCAAACATATTCTTAATTATTTTATTGTTACAATATTCCCTGCTTCAGACGGTCTATGAAGCCGTCTATTCTGTGCAGTTCTTCTGGAATGTTTATATTCTGTGGGCAATGCGGAGCACACTGTCCGCAGCCAATGCAATGGTCGGCCTGACGAACCTTTGCCACGGCTCTGTCGTAGCCTACCAAGAATGCCTTTCGAGCCTTTGCGTAGTTAGGGTCGCGGGCATCTTTTGGCACGTTGCCTTCGTTTACGCACTTGTTATAGTGCACAAAGATAGCAGGAATATCGATACCATAAGGACATGGCATGCAATATTTGCAATCGTTGCACTGAACCGTAGGGTACGAAACGATGAGCTTTGCCGTTTCTTCGAGGAAGTCGAGGTCGTCTGGCGTAAGGTCGACAAGCGGACTGAAGGTGCACAGATTGTCCTGCAAGTGCTCCATGTACGTCATTCCGCTCAGAACGGTAAGCACGCGGTCGTGATGTCCAGCATAGCGGAAAGCCCACGAAGCCACGCTGTCCTCTGGTCTGCGCTGCTTTAGTCGGGCAACCACATGGTCTGGCAGTTTGCTCAGTCGTCCGCCAAGCAGCGGCTCCATTATAATTGCCGGAATGTTGCGCTTTTTCAGCTCGTTGTAGAGATATTCGGCATTGGTGTTGCGCGGATTTGTCTCCTTGGCATGAAGCCAGTCAACATAGTTTAGCTGAATCTGTACAAAGTCCCACTTGTACTTGTCGTGATTCTCGAGCAGATAGTCGAACACCGCAATATCGCCATGATAAGAGAAGCCCAAGTTCTTGATTCTTCCGGCCTCGCGCTCTGCCAGAAGGAAGTCGAGCATTCCATTATCCATGTATCTTTTGTTGAAGTTCTCCATTCCACCGCCGCCAACGGCATGCAGAAGCAGATAGTCGATGTAATCGACCTGAAGATACTTCATAGAGTCGTGATACATCTTGATGCCTGCCTCGCGGCTCCATGTGTCGGGCGAGAAGTTGCTCAGCTTTGTTGCCACGAAGTATTTTGAGCGGTCGTATCCACTGGCTTTCAGGGCGATGCCGGTAGACTCTTCAGAATGTCCCTTGCAATAGGCTGGCGATGTGTCGAAATAGTTTACTCCGTGGTCGAGAGCATACTTAACCAGTCGGTTCACCTGCTCCTGGTCTATCACGGTTTCGGTTGGCTTTCCGTCCTTCGACTCCTTCTGCTCTATGTTTGGCAGTCGCATCATTCCGTAGCCGAGGATTGATATTTTGTCCTTCGTCTTCGGATTTACGCGATACGTCATCTTGTCGGTCGGAACGTCGCCCGGAGCCTTCTCCTTCATTACCGTTTTCTGCGTCTTGTTGTCGCAGCCATATAGCGATGCCGTCAGAACTGCCGAGCCAGCCCCGAACAGTTTCAAGAAACGACGGCGATTTATCTTCTGTGCCATAGCCTTTTTTGAAAATTTAGATTGTACGATGAACTTCGTGTCCCTCAACATATATTGCGCTGAATGGTCGCGCAGGACACAGATTCTCACAAGCACCGCAGCCAATGCAGACTTCGGTATCTATAACAGGTATCTTCAGAGATGTCTCGTCATTCTCGTCAGAAGGAACCATCATTATTGCTCCCGACGGACAATGGCGTGCGCAGTTTCCACACTCAACATTGTCGGTAAGCGGAATACAGTTCTTCTTAATCCACACGGCATGGCCAATCTGGGTAGAACTCTTCTCCTCGACAGTTATAGGCTTTATTGCGCCAACCGGACAGGCATCGGCACATCGCGTACACTCTGGGCGGCAATATCCGCGCTCGTACGACATCTGCGGCTGCATGAATGTCTCGATGTCTGTTGACGGACGCAGCACGCCGTTAGGACACGCCGTAATGCACAACTGGCAGGCGGTGCAATGCTGCTGCACGTTCTTTGCACTCAGTGATCCGGCCGGAGTGATGGCTGTCTTGCGTGTAGGGGCAACCTTGTCCTCTACCACGGCAAGTCCGCCGTCAACCTTCTTTGCCTGGCTCTCTATTACCGATGCCGATGCAAGCGTAACCGCCGTTGCAATAAAGGCGCGCTTTGATGTATCAACATTCTCATTCTCTGTTTTCGGACTCTTCTTTGGATGAGAAAAGCTGATGGCGCTCTTGTGGCATTTTCCGATGCAGTCCATACAGGCAACGCAACGGCTGTAGTCAATCTCGTGTTCCTTGAAGTTGATGCACTGCGACTTGCAGTTTCGGGCGCAGAGTCCGCACTTGTTGCACTTGTCAGCATCTATTACAGGCTTTAGCCACGCGAAACGCGAGAGAAAGCCGAGCATCGTTCCAACCGGGCATACGGTGTTGCAATACAATCGGCCGCCAATCCACGCTATCACGCTGACAACCAAGAATGTTACGATGGCTATCACGAACACGGCGAGCGACTTTATCCACCACAAGTCAACGTGGTAGAACATAACGCTGTCGTTCTTCTCTGCCACATCTGCCAAGGCGTTGTTGCCAAGAATGTAAAGCGGCTGGAAGATATTCGACATTATTCTGCCAAATGCGCTGTAAGGCTCTATTATTCCGGCTATCGAGCCGAAGCCGAGAAGCAGCGTTGCCACAAAAAGAATGAGGAAGCCGTAGCGCATAACCTTCATCTCGGGCTTGTAGGCAAAGCGGTTCTTCTTGAACTTGCCGTGAAGCCACGAAATCACGTCCTGAAAAATGCCCAACGGACAGATAACACTACAATAAATGCGTCCGCACACAAGCGTGAGGACAACAAGTATCGCCACCACCAAAAGGTTTAGGGCAAGAACAGCCGGCAAAAATTGGATTTTCGGAATCCAACCAGCCACTCCGCTCATCGTCCCTGTAAAATCAAAAAACAAAAGTGTGACCAATGCAAAAACCACCGTTGCAATAATCACTCTGACAATGCGTAACATGGGTTATAATATTTATATTCGTCGTTTATTACCTATCGGCAAATATACATTTTTAATGCCGAAAAGCCAAGCAATCATTCATTTATCGCACCACAATGTAGACAAACGCCCTTTTTATGCATCTTTGCGCCGCATCTTCCACAATAAAACCGACTTCTGTTTCTGAACCAATACCGATGAATTGCGAAGAAGACGTATGCCACATAGAAGGCATATCCAACGTAGAAATAAACGCTGATGGTGAAGAACATATACAGAACCACGCACACGCCTGCCAAGGTGAAGAGATACGACAGCAACTCGCTTCGCCCAAGCTGATGGCTGAGGTCGTCGAGCAACGCCAGTCCGCAGATTAGAATCAGCCACGCCGAAATAAGGAAGGCGAAGAGTATGTCGCTCATCTCGAACGGATTGAGCGTAGGATGATAGTAGTAGTCAATCCACCGCTCGGGCAAGAACCGCTGAATGCTTCCGTAGATGGTTGCAGATGTGGCTATTACAAGGCACAAGAGCGTTGGATAAAAACTGTCGATATCGTTAAAATGAACTATCTTGATTCTCTGGCGGGTAAACTTGCGATACAGGAAGAAGGCGATGCCCATTGCCATTATCACAAGAAAATAATATCGCTTGCTATGCGTAAAGAAGTGTATGAACTGCGAGATTGGGTCGGTAGGCACTACCTTTTCGAGCATGTCGTTCTCCGAAACCCAGCCTATCGTCATCTGGTCGTGCGCCACCTTAATGAAGATGCTGTCGACGCTGTCTTTTGCAAGCATCTCGGGAGTGGCGCGGAAATAATCAGCCACAACCAAATCCTCGCCCCTGCGAATAACGGCAACCTGCGACGAATCGTTAAGTTCGGCTCTCAGCACGAGCGAATCTTTTATCACCTCGAAGTTATAGTTCTGCGAGTAATGATGGTCGCGGACAAAGCAGAGCGAGTCGAATGTCTGCTCGTCATATCCCTGTATGTCGGCAACATCGATATGCTTGCGGTGGCACGATGCCAGCATTACAAGCGCGAGAAAATAAACGAGGTACTTCATATTCCGTTATGCTTCAAGAAGGTTCATTCTACAGTTTCGGCAATCAAATTCGAGGCGGAACTTCCTGCCGTCGGACGATTGCAGATAATATGGCTCGCGGAAAGGCGACTTGCGTGTTCCGTGCTTTGTGCACCAGCCTTCCATAAACTTTATGCAATGGCGGCACATCATCAGCACCGCGCCGTTCTTAGGCTCGCGTTCGTAAGCCCAGTCGACCTTCGAAAAGCCGTGACGCTTGTAAAAGTCCATCGCCTTGGCGTTCATCACATTGGCACGATAGTTGCAATGCGATTCGCCTTCGAGTTTTTCGGGCAGAAGCGGAAAGCGAGCGTCGGTCTTCTCTGTCCTCACGTTCTTGCTCACGTTCTGCGGATGAGTTATCAGTCTGTCTTGCAGAAGTTTATCGATTATCAGTCTTCGCCACTCGGCAAGAACGGATGACGGCACAAACCAGTTGTCGGAGAACTCAAATTCGAGATTCTTGAGCGCGAAAGGTGTGTTGCCGAGTTTTGCAAGCTGCGTGCGAATCTGGTTTTCCTGCGGAGAACGAGCCAGTTCTTTCTCGCGGTCGAAGGCGAGAGTAACGCTCATGTTGTCCTCGTCGGTAGCCGTGAGGGCGAAT
The DNA here is from genome assembly GCA_045111775.1 of Bacteroidaceae bacterium. GTDB lineage: Bacteria > Bacteroidota > Bacteroidia > Bacteroidales > Bacteroidaceae > Ga6A1. The sequence continues at coordinate 9,824 of JBGUGY010000320.1, forward strand.
CCGCTGGCTGTTTCGTAGAGTTTCATATCTACTGCCAGACGGCGTTCTGCCGTATCTTTAGACAAGAGTTTCTCGAACTCTTGGTCGCTGTTTCGGTAAAGTCTTACACGCTGTTTCAAGCCTGTAACAGGATTCTTAGGATAAAGGCGGTTG